>ONXK01000044.1 GCA_900321785.1 uncultured Lachnospiraceae bacterium
CTCGGACACTACAGCGGCATGTACTGCCAGGAGTGCGAGGCATTCTATACCCCTTCCCAGATCGAGGAAGAGGGCAAGTGTCCTGTATGCGGCAGTCAGGTCCACGAGGCTCAGGAGGATGCCTATTTCTTCCGTATGAAAAAATATGCGGACAGACTGATCGAGCATATCAATACCCATCCCGAGTTTATCCAGCCCGTCTCCCGCAAGAATGAGATGATGAACAACTTCCTGCTTCCCGGACTGCAGGATCTGTGTGTCTCCCGCTCTTCCTTCACATGGGGAATTCCGGTGGATTTCGCTCCCGGTCACGTAGTCTATGTATGGCTGGATGCGCTCAGCAACTACATCACCGGCCTTGGCTACGACGCAGACGGCAACAGCGATCCGCTTTTCGACAAGTACTGGCCCGCCGATCTGCACCTGATCGGCAAGGATATCGTCCGTTTCCATACCATTTACTGGCCCATCTTCCTGATGGCTCTTGGCGTGGAGCTTCCCAAGCAGGTATTCGGTCATCCCTGGCTTCTGCAGGGCGGCGAGAAGATGTCCAAGACCAAGGGCAACGTCATCTATGCCGATGACCTGGTAGATATCTTCGGCGTGGACGCAGTCCGCTACTTTGTCGTGCATGAGATGCCTTATGAGAATGACGGCGTGATCACCTGGGAACTTGTTGCGGAGCGCATCAACTCCGATCTGGCCAACACCCTCGGCAACCTGGTCAACAGAACCATCGCCATGAGCAACAAATACCTTGGCGGCACTGTGAAAGACACAGGCTCATTTGCAGGCCTGAGTGACGAGGAAGCAGAAAAGGCGAAGGCGTTTGATGAAGATCTCAAAGCTGTTGTCACTGCAGCCTACGGCAAGGTGGAGAAGAAGATGGATGAGCTCCGTGCAGCGGATGCCCTGACCGAGATCTTCGCTGTTTTCAAACGCCTCAACAAATATATCGATGAGACCGAGCCCTGGATCCTGGGCCGCGATGAGGCAAAGAAAGAGCGCCTTTCCACAGTGCTTTACAACCTGGTGGAGGGCATCACCATGGGTGTATCCCTGCTGGCTCCCTTTATGCCTGAGACAGCGGAGAAGACCGTGAACATGCTGGGCACAAAGATCCGCGATTTCGATACACTTGGCACTTTCGGCGCAGAAGGCGGCGAGTTCCATGTCACTGACAAGCCAGAGATCCTCTTTGCCCGTCTTGATACCAAGGAAGTGATGAAGAAGGTCGAAGTCATCATGGAGAAGCAGCGCGCAGCGGCAGCAGCAGAAGCGGCGGCAGATGCAGCCGAGGCGGCAGCAAAGGACGGCGGCGCTGAGGAGAAGGCGGAAGAGGTCATTCCCGAAGTGGAGAAAAAGCCCGAAGTCACCATCGATGATTTCGCAAAGTGCCAGTTCCAGGTCGGCGAGATCGTAGCCTGTGAGGCTGTCAAGAAGTCCAAAAAGCTTCTCTGCTCTCAGGTAAAGATCGGATCCGAAGTGCGCCAGATCGTCTCCGGTATCCGCAAGTACTACAGCCCTGAAGAAATGGTCGGCAAGAAGGTCATGGTCATCACCAACCTTAAACCCGCCAAGCTTGCAGGCCTGATGTCGGAAGGCATGATCCTCTGCGCGGAGGCTCCCGACGGAAGCCTCGCCCTCATGACCCCCGAGACCGGCAAAGATATCCCTGCCGGCAGTGAGATCGGGTGATCACAGCACAACAGAATACCAGTACACCCTTCTGGAAATTCCCGTGAATAAGGTGCGGAATGCACAGGGAGTTTAAAAAAGGGGATACCAGGCACAATACTATGGGACACGGGGAACACCACGTGTCCCATATTCGAATAAGAGACGGTGGGACGCGCGAAGCAGCGCGTAGTTTTCATCATACATGGTCACAAGTAAAAAAAGAAAGGGGCCGTCATGGGAAGACTGAAGGAACTCAGAAAGTACGTGGATACGGAAATCAACCGCATGGAGAACGCGGACAAGCGGACCGGTGCGATCGCGCATCTGTACGGAGTGTCCCTTGCGGCGGCTATGATCGCGCGCAAGAGGGGACTGGACGCAGAGCTTTTGGCAATGGCAGCAATGCTGCATGATCTGCATGCCTATAAAACAGGATCCTATGATGATCATGCCCATAAAGGTGCCGAACTGGCAAGGCAGATTCTGGGAGAACTGGGTCTCACAAATGAGGAAGAGACGGATGTAATCTGCTCTGCAATTTATCATCATGACGATAAGCTGGTCGTGGACAGTCCTATGGATGAGGCACTCAAGGACGCGGATGTGATCCATCACTGCATGAATGATCTCTCCAAAGCAGTCAAGGAAAAAGAGCAGGCCAGATACACGGCGCTCTGCGAAGAGTTTGGAATGCTGGGCTGAAAGAATGAACAAAACGCCTGATGGCGTTTTGTTCATTCAAGAGGTTTGCGTCGAAGCGCCGCAAACCTCCGAGAATCCCATCGGAGAAACCCGTTCCGGGCTTTCTCCTCGGGTGTCTCAGCGCAGGGGCGCTTCGACATGTTTGGAAGAATGAATAAGATGAGAAAAAAGGACAGGACATTCCTTGTGCCTGCCAGGCTGCTGAGCCTGCTGCTGGCACTGTCTATGGCTGCGGTGCCTTTTACCGCCGCGGCGCAGACGACCGGCAGGACTCCGAATTCGTCTGTACACGGGACGGCTGTGCATGAGACAGCTGTGCACGAGACGTCTGTACACGGGACAGCTGAGTGTGGGACAGCTGTGCATGAGACGCTTGTATACGGTGCAGCTGTGCATGAGATGCCTGTGCGGTCGGCAGTTGTACAGGAGGCGCTTGTAAAGGAATCGGCTGTAAAGCCGGCTGGACAAGCGGACTCGGCGGAGGACAAAACCTCTGCCCTGGATCAGGCAAAAAAGAAGCTGCCAAAGCCGGATCTGTCAGGGATCGACTGGAATGCGGAAAAGGAAAAACTGCGTGAGGCGGTCCGGACAATGGACGAACTGGGATTATCACCCGAGAAGATCGTCCGGCACATCGGTATTTTCTTTGACGGAAAAGACAATATAGAGCAGATTGACGGTTTTTTCAAAGGTATCCGCAGAAAAGTTCAGGAGTTTATCGGGAAAAAGTCCGGTTCCGGATCTGATGCGGACTCTGAAACCGGGACCGGCAAGGAAACCGGCGAAACCGGCGGGGGCCCTGAGAATGGATCGGGTCAGCCCATGGGGAATGAATCCGGGCAGTCCACGGGGAACGGAACGGGTCAGTCTGCGGAGAATGGATCCGGGCAGTCCACGGAGAACGGATCGGGGCAGTCCATGGGGAACGGATCGGGGCAGTCCACGGGGAACGGATCCGCAGAGAGTGGAGAGAAAGATCCGGTAAATACTGTGACGGATGAGGCGAAGAAGGTGACAGACAAAGTTACGGAGGAAGTCGCCGAAGAGGCCGCGAAAAAGGTCCGGGAGGCGGCCGATCGGGCCGGAGAAGAAATGAAGAAAAAGGCTGTTGAGGAAATCATGAAAAATTTCTGACACAGGACCGGGAGAAAAAAATGCGTATTTTCGATGCGAACAGCCCGCTGATGGAAGGGCTTTCCAAAATATCAGATCTTGTTGTTTTAAATCTGCTGGTACTCTTGTGCTGCATTCCCGTGATCACGGCCGGTGCAGCTCTGACCGGTATGCACTATGTACTCCTCAAAATGGCAAGAAATGAGGAGGGATACATTGCGCGAAGCTATTTCAAATCCTTTAAGGAGAATTTCCTGCAGGCGACGGGAATGTGGCTCATCTTTCTGGTGCTGGGATTCATCGTTGTGCTGGACCTCAGACTGACCGGAGGTTCGGCACAAGGTGCCCTGCAGCTGCCGGCAGTGTTTCGTTATCTCCTGATTGCGGGCGGTATATATGTCTTTATGATGTTTCTCTATGCATTTCCGCTGCTTTCCCGCTTTCAGAACACGGTGATCGGGACACTCCGAAACGCGACGGTGCTGGCGGCAGCCGCTTTTCCGACTACGATCGGAATGACTGCGGCAACATTTTTCCTTCCTGTGGCGGCATGGTTTTTCAGACCGGTTTTCCCTCTGCTCCTTCTCTTCGGATTTTCGGGAGCAGGATACATATGCGCTCTGTTGTACAGCCCTGTATTCAAAAAGATCGAGAATAAGGGTAAAGAGGAGAAAACGGAAGAGGAAGACCCTGAGGATTGACACGCGTCTGACAATGTGACGAAAAAACAGAATTAAAAATATACAAAATGACGGCTGTTTTGGCCGTCATTTTATTATTTGCTCATTAGGAAGACGGGAAAGGGGAGGTTTTTTTGGTGAGTCGTGCCATGGCGGGGCAGAGAAACTTGTCGTATACTTTTTAACATTAAAAGGAATCTTTTAAACAAAACATTGATAGAAACCGGATCGTCTATGCAGCTGTTCACGTATTGAAGTGTCAGATGATGATTTGAGTCAGATGAGGAGGAAATAATGGCAAGTTTATCTCTGAAGAATGTCAACAAGGTTTATCCCAACGGCTTCCACGCTGTTAAGGATTTCAATATGGAAATCGAGGATAAGGAATTTATTATCTTCGTAGGTCCTTCGGGCTGCGGCAAATCCACAACACTTCGTATGATCGCCGGCCTCGAAGATATCAGCTCCGGTGAGTTCAAGATCGACGGCAAGCTCATGAATGATGTTGAGCCCAAGGACAGAGATATCGCGATGGTTTTCCAGAACTATGCTCTGTATCCTCATATGTCCGTTTATGATAACATGGCATTCGGCCTGAAGCTCCGCAAGGTTCCCAAGGATGAGATCGACAAGGCAGTCAAGGAAGCTGCAAAGATTCTGGACCTGTCCCATCTGCTTGATCGTAAGCCCAAGGCTCTGTCCGGCGGCCAGAGACAGCGTGTCGCTATGGGACGTGCAATCGTCAGAAGCCCCAAGGTATTCCTGATGGACGAGCCTCTGTCCAACCTGGATGCAAAGCTCCGTGTCCAGATGAGAACAGAGATCGCAAAGCTGCACCAGAGACTGGGCACCACCATCATCTACGTCACACATGACCAGACCGAGGCTATGACTCTGGGAACCAGGATCGTTGTTATGAAGGACGGCGTTGTTCAGCAGATCGATTCCCCTCAGAACCTCTATGACAACCCCTGCAACCTCTTCGTAGCAGGTTTCATGGGATCTCCTCAGATGAACTTCCTCGAGGCAACCGCAAAGGTCGCCGGCGGCAAGGCATATCTTGAACTTGACGGTCAGAGCATCGAGCTTCCCGCTGACAAGGCGAAGGCAGTGATCGACGGCAACTACAACGGCAAGACCGTGATCCTCGGTATCCGTCCCGAAGATATCCTGGCTTCTCCCGAAGCTCTTGCAGGTGCTGCTTACAAGTTCAACGCGACCTGCAACGTCTATGAGCTGCTTGGCGCAGAAGTTTTCCTGTATTTCGATCTTGCAGGCAATGCTATCACCGCTCGTGTTGAGCCTGATACAAAGATCCGTCCCGGTACCAGCATGACATTCACCTTTGACACCAAGAAGATCCATATCTTTGACAAAGAGACCGAGCTGGTAATTGCCAACTGATAAAATGCATCCGGAAAACAACTGATAAAAGGTATCCGAAAGATGATATGCAATCAGAAAATGATTTGCATTCAGAAAATGATTGTGTAAAATAAAGCAGTGCAGGCATGTGGCCTGCACTGCTTTTCCTTTAAGAGCTTCGGCATGTCATTGTTATGCCTTCGACATGGCAGATCCTGTCCCTGCGCGCTCAGGGCATGCCGGTAAATGAACCAACAGAACAGGATTGGGGAAATATGCTTTCAACTCAGATCATTAAGAACAGTCTCGAAGAATTGTGTGCGATATCACGAACACAGTTTTGTGTACAGGATTTGAACGGAAAAGTTATCGCAGCTACGCCGGAAGCGGTTCCGACAGATGCATCGATCGTGTCCGGATTTGCACATATGGCGGTGGACAGCCAGATTATAGGGAACAGCTTCCTGCTCAAGGTGCTGGACGACGCAGAGCCCCTCTATATCCTGACTGCGACCGGAACCGGAGATTATACTTTTATGGTGGCCAAGATGGCGGTCAGCCAGCTGCAGAACCTGATCATCGCCTATAAGGAACGTCTGGACAGGGGCAATTTTTTTCAGAACCTGCTCCTGGACAACCTGCTGATGGTGGATATCCATAACCGGGCACGCAAGCTTCATATCAACAGCAGCCAGCCCCGGGCGGTGGTCATCTTTGATATCGATCCGGGAAGAGACGATTCTGCCAGGAGCGCGGCAGCCGGACTGGAAGCCCAGGCGACAGCTTTTCAAATGCTGGCAGGACTTTTTTCTACACAGAGCGGTGATTATCTGACAGAGATCGATGAGAGCAGTGTGATACTGATCAAGTCGCTCGACTCTGAAGATGACTATGGAGAACTGGAGCAATGCGCAGTTACCGCGGTAGACATGCTTGGAACGGAGGCTATGGTGGACGCCGGAGCCGCCTACGGAACGATCGTGAAAGATCTGAAGGATCTCTCCAAGTCCTACAAGGAAGCCCGCATGGCGATGGATGTCGGACAGATCTTTTATGCCGGTCGAAGGATCCTTTCCTATAACGAACTTGGCATCGGAAGGCTGATCTTCCAGCTTCCCGTCAATCTCTGCAGGATGTTCCTGCATGAGATCTTCGGCGATTACGATCCGTCTTCGATCGATCAGGAAACTCTTGCCACGATCAATACATTCTTTGACAACAACCTCAACGTTTCCGAGACGGCAAGGCAGCTCTTTATCCACAGAAATACACTTGTTTACCGCATGGAAAAGCTGCAGAAAGTGACCGGCCTTGACATCCGGACCTTTGAAGATGCCATGACATTCCGCATTGCGCTGATGGTCAGCGAGTACATGAAATTCCTGAAGAGGAAGCGGTGACAGATGAGAGACAAGGGGACAGAAACAAGGGGACGGTCCTTTTGTCTCTTTTCTTTGGAATGAGACAAAAGGACCGTCCCCTTGTTTCTTTTGATACATTTATTGCTCTGTTTTTTCAGGGATGGAAAATGACAGCAGGCCGGAGCAGACGGATTTGACATCCTTTACCAGCACATCGTATTCCGACGGGTAGCCGGAAAGGTCATAGATGCCGCCGAGAGAGTCGGTTTCCGCGATCTCGGCATCGGGCTGGGTCTGGTCTATAAAATAAAAATTGTAATCCTCAACACTTTTGATCAGTTCCGCATCCGCAAGTTCTTTTTCGAGCAGCTCTGCGCTTTCATCTCCGCTTCGGGTCTCTTTGAGATAGTCGATGATATCTTCCGCGGTGCGCCCGCCGTCTGCCGCATAAACGGAAAACAGACCCAGTACCCGGGGGTTGATGAAGGACTCATATTTTTCCGCATTGTCCGGATCCTGGCGGTATCTGACGAGGAGATCGGTGTAATCATCCTCGGAGAGGGCAACATAGTTATAATACATGCAGTAGATGCCGGTACCTTCGGCAATCTCTCCACCTCCGTTGGGGAGAAGGCCTTTCAGATTTTTGAAGGATTCAGGGGGCGTAAAAGTTATGCCCGCCTGCGGAAAGGCCACGACGGAGTCTTCCTCCGACGATGCGGTCTGTTCGGTGCCTGCCGCCTGTGCTGTTTCCGGTCCGGTTTCTGAAGCGGTGCTTCCTGTTGAGACGCTGTCAGCTGTCACACGCGTACCGGCGGCCGGAGCTGTTTCACCGGCAGCTTCAGTGTTACTGCTTTCTACAGATGCATTTTCAGGGCTTGCTTTCGTACCGGTGCTGCCACAGGCTGTCGTGGACAGGACCAGGATCATGCTTGCAAGAAGTGTGCAGATCAGTCTGTTTTTCATGAATGACTCCTTTCAACAGTATATTTTGATCAGGTGTTTGCGAAACGCCAGAGAGACAAGGGGATGGTCCTTTTGTTACCTTTCTTTGGAATGGGACAAAAGGACCGTCCCCTTATCTCTGCCGTCCCCTTATCTCTTTGGAATGGGACAAAAGGACCGTCCCCTTGTATCTGCCCTTGTATCTGTCCCCTTGTTTCACTTCAGTTCCGGAAGGACCACAATGAGCATGGTGATAAAACAGGCAAGTCCGCCGACGACGTTGGAAATCGGCTCGGCAGCGAATACGCCTGCAGTTCCCATATGGAAGGCGTAGGGCAGCAGATAGGTCAGCGGAATGACAATGAAGGCCTTGCGCAGCAGGGAGAAAAAGATGGCGTGGTTCTTTTTCCCCAGGGATTTGAAAACAATCTGGCCGCAATGCTGGAAAACCATAAAGATGAAGGTGGAAAAATAGAGGTTAAAGGAGGGAAGGGCGGTCTCCATCAGTTCCGGGTCGGAACTGAAAATGCCGATCACTGCAGCCGGGCAGATCCGGAGGATCATCCATACAGCACCGGCATAGCCCATTGACAGCAGGAACATGACAAGGCCGGCTTCTTTGACATCTTTGAAGCGGCGCGCGCCATAGTTAAAGCTGATGATCGGAGATGTTCCCTCGGTAATGGATAAAAGGGGTGTTTCCAGCATCTGTCTGGCGGAGTTGATAATGGTCATGATCGAGACATAGATATCTCCGCCGACATGTGACAGCACCTGATTGCAGCTGACGGTAACCAGACTGTTGGTCAGCTGCATGATAAAGGCTGCCATACCGAGCCCTGTGATCCTGCGGGCCCGGGGGCCGCAGCTCCTGATCTCGTCCGGCCGCAGACAATGCAGGCGGTAATCGACTTTGTTTCCGAACAGGAAGAAGAGTACAAAGACGGCAGACAGGGCCTGCGAAAGGATTGTCGCGATGGCAGCTCCCTCGACACCAAGCCCCAGCACGAAGATCATGACCGGATCCAGAATGATATTTGCGACGGCTCCGATCATCACGGTGGTCATACCGATCATCGAATACCCCTGGGCATTGATAAAAGGATTCATACCGGTAGAGATCATGGAAAAAACAGTCCCGATCAGATAAATACGCAGATAGGGAAGTGCATGGACCATCGCCTGGTCCGAGGCACCAAACATGCGGAGGACCGGGGCACCGGCCAGCTCCCCGATCAGGGTTAGCAGGATGGACGTCACCAGCAGCAGAAAAAAGGAGGTGTTCTGGATCCCGGACGCCTCTTTTCGGTCACCTGCCCCTCTCGAGATGGAAAACAGAGGGGCGCCGCCGCTGCCGAACATGTTGGTAAAGGCGGTGATCAGGATCACGATCGGAAAGCAAAGGCCGACTGCGCCCAGGGCGGCAGTCCCGATGACAGGGATGCGGGCGATGTAGATGCGGTCCACGATATTGTACAGGAGGTTCAGTGCCTGTGCGGCAAACATGGGAAGTGCAGTCGCCGCTATATTTGACAGCGTTCTGCCGTTTCCGAAATCGACTCTTTTCATCTTAATTAAAAAAGCCCTTCTACGAAAAACTGTTTTTGATGATACCTGTTCCGTCAAAAACCGGAATGTAGGATGGCGAGACTGTTCCGCTCTCCTGGATGAACCCGTTCGTGATTCCCAGGTCTATGGCGTAATCCACCAGGTCGTCATATTCCTCTTCCGAAAGGCGGCGGCAGAGGTCGATGTCCGCCGGAGAGGAGAGCTTTCGCTGCAGGACCTGGGGCATAGGTGTGTACTGGTTCATGATACTGATAAAGATGCGGTCGCCGTAGGTCTCATGCAGATAGCGCAGGACGGCGCGGGAATCCTCTCCGCAGCCGGGAAGTGCGAGGTGACGCACCAGGACGCCGCGTACCATAAGGGGATCGTCGGCGTCATCCGGGCAGTCGATCGTGTGGCTGCCGTCCGAGAAAACCGGTTCCGGACACTGTCGGACCATTTCCGCAATGGCGGCGGAGGCGTATTGGAAATAATCGGA
>ONXK01000215.1 GCA_900321785.1 uncultured Lachnospiraceae bacterium
AGAAAGGCGTTCATCGGACTCAGGCATCCGCCCAGGTTTTCCTGGATGTCAGCGCGCAGACGCATGAGGAAGGCAAACTTTCCCGCATACTCAAAACCGGCCAGAGCAGGGAAATGTGCGCAATCCCACGCAAATGATCCGCCATCTACGATCACACCGCTGATGGCGTTTCCGCTGCCTGAGATATATTTGGATGTCGAATGAATAACAATATCCGCCCCCAGAGACAGCGGCCTGCATAAAAAAGGGGTTGCGGTCGTGCTGTCTACGATCAGAGGGATCCCCGCCGCATGAGCGGCCTGCGCTGCCTGAGAAATATCCAGGACATTCAGCGCCGGATTGGCGATGACCTCGCCAAAAACACATCTGGTCCTGTCAGTGAAGGCAGCCCGAATCGTCACTGCATCCAGGCGGGGGACAAAGTGCGTGTGGATGCCCAGCTTCTCAAGATCCCCCAGAAGTCCTATGGTCCCGCCATACAGACAGCCGGAGGCAATGATTTCGTCGCCAGGAGTCAGCAGGTTCAATAGTGTGTGAGAGACAGCCGCCATGCCGGAAGCGGTTGCCACAGCGCCAATCCCTCCCTCCAGCTCGTTGATTCTCTGTTCGAAAGCCGCCACAGTCGGGTTGCCGATCCTTGAATAGGCATACCCGGCTTTTTTGTGGGAAAAAACCCGCTCCAGTTCTTCAATCGTTTCATAACGGAAGGCATTGGAAAGGGAGACAGGAACCAAAGTAGCCCCGTCAGGATATCGTGTCGCATTTTTTCCATGTAAAAGACAGGTGTTGAAATTCATAGTGCTGCATTCCGTTTCTTTGATTGATTTTTTACGTTTCACTCTTCCGACCATGCCGCTCGTCAGAGTGGCAGCCTGAGGCGTTTTCGCGCAGGCGAAAACGGTGAAGGATCTTCTTTCTTGCAAATTGTCCACACCTTCCGTCGAAGAACAGGTATGCAAAAAGAAAACCCGCTTTCCTGCCGGTATTGTCCAACGGGAAAGAGCGATCAATAGTGTCGGACGAAACTCTGTCTTGCAGGTATCAAGATAAGTTTATCACGGTATTTCCTTTATGGTTATCTGTTCTGACGATACCTGGTTGGACAATGGAGCTAACCGGTGATCTGTTACAGAGCCTGCTGAAAACCGAGGGTCTTTTTAAACAAAAACTGAGTTGAACTGACAGCTAATGATGTAGCGGTAAATGTTGGCGATATGCACATATTGTTCGCAGGAAAAGTTCCTATATGATACAATAACGGGAAAAGAACCAGTTTTTCTTCATCAACCAGGACTTGCTTTATTTTTCGACGGGAGGTTTCCATGAAAAAAACTTTGAAAACTATACTTTGTACCATATTGACCATGGTTCTATTGCTTCCTGCGGTATACGCAGCAGAAGTTTCTGAAGACGGTTCCGCAGATAGGGCTTCTACGGCGGCTTCCGAAAGCAGTTCCGCAGATACAGCTTCTGCCGCAGAGACTTTGCAGGCGCAGAAAGAAAATGCGGAAAAAAAGGATATTCTGATCCTCTTTACCAGTGATGTCCACTGCGGAATTGATAAGGGATTCGGCTACGCCGGACTGGAACAGATCCGTAAACACGAGCAGGACAAGGGCAATGAGGTCATCCTGGTTGACAACGGCGACAACATCCAGGGAGATGCCATGGGCCTTCTGACCAAGGGGGAAGCTCTGCTGGACCTGATGAACAAGATGGGATACAGCGTCGCCATACCCGGCAACCATGAATTCGATTACGGAATGGACAATTTTCTCTCTCTTGCGAAGAAGGCGCAGTTTAAATACATCTCCTGTAATTTCCAGTACAGGGGCGAAAATGTTTTTGACTCTTATGTCATCCGTGAAATCGGCGGCCGTAAGATCGCTTTCGTCGGTGTGACGACGCCGACAACGCTTACAGCTTCTACTCCGACCGCTTTCCTGGATGAGAACGGAGAGTATGTCTACTCTTTCCTGGAGGACGAAAACGGTGAAGCCGTATTTAATGCCGTCCAGTCCGCGGCGGACGAAGCCAGAAAAGAAGGTGCGGAATATGTCATCGTTATGGGACACATGGGACAAGAAGAGTCCTGCAGGCCCTGGACCTATGCGGATGTGATCTCTCATACCACGGGGATCGACGCCTTCCTGGACGGACACAGCCATGACCTCGACCAGGTGATCATGAAAAATAAGGACGGTAAAGAAGTTCCCCGTGCTGCATGCGGCACAAAGATGCAGGCCATCGGATGGTGCAGGATTCCGGTGGAGGGAGAACTGACCACCGGTATTTATTCCTGGACCATGGATGATTCGGCACCGGAGGTGTTCGGAATCGAAAATGATATTTCCGAAGCAGTAAAAACTGCCAGAGCACAGGCTGATAAAATGATGGAAGAGAAGATTGCCGTCGCTGAACAGGAACTGACGATCAATGATCCTGCAGCTGTGGACCCCAAATGGGGAAAAGTCCGTATGATCCGCCGCGCGGAGACCAATCTCGGCGACCTGTGCACGGACGCCCTGCGGATCATGTCGGATGCGGATATTGCAATCCTGGGCGGCGGATCCATCCGCGCCAACATTCCTGCGGGCGATGTCACCATGAAAAATATTTACGAAGTCTTTCCATACGGGAATGAGAGCTGTGTCGTTGAAGCGACCGGTCAGCAGATTCTGGACGCCCTGGAATGGGGCGCACAGTCTGTCCCTGCCGAAAACGGGGGTTTTCTCCAGGTATCCGGTCTGACTTATGAGATCCATACCTATATAGATTCAACCTGTACAAAGAATGAAAAAGGAATGTTTACCGGGGTCGAGGGTGAACGCCGGGTTAAAAACGTGAAGGTTGACGGCGACCCTATTGATCCGGAGGCAAATTACAAGGTGGCAGGCACCGATTACTATCTGCTCATGGCCGGAGACGGACACACAGCTTTTGACGGATCTGAGCGTTTAGATGCAGGAGGAGTGCTGGACACACAGATGCTCTCTGATTACATTACAGGGAAACTTGGCGGCGTGATCGGCAAGGAATACAGTGACCCGTCAGGTACAGACAGGATCGTCATTGTGGAGGAGAAACCCGCAGAATAAAATATTGTCAAGTGCCATTCATTTTTGAATCGGAGGGGGTGTTGATTTTTTTGAATCGGAGGGGGTGTTAATTTTCTTGACATTGTTTTTTGCCTATGGCAATATAACTCCGTGG
>ONXK01000157.1 GCA_900321785.1 uncultured Lachnospiraceae bacterium
CTTGTGGAACCCATCCTGCGCAACGCTGCGATCCCGGTCTTCGAGCGCTGGCGGAACGGTACGATCCGGCGCCTGAGTGATATCGACAGTGAAATGGAAAGGGAGATCGATGCCTGGCTCCACTCACCGGAGGCGGCAGATCTCCTCGTAAAGCCGATCACATCCTGGCTGCGGCCGGTCGCCTACCGGCTCGAGGAGTACACCATGCCCATCTGTGTGCGACACAATGTACCCTACCGGGCACTGAGTCTGACTTCCTATCTCTCATTGGCGGAGATCGATGTGCATGTCAACGCCCGCGATGTGTTCGCGGTCGAAGAGCTCACGTGGATGGTAAATACCATCATTTCCATTCTTGTCGGACTTCTGTGCGGCGGCAGCGGCATTGCCCTCATCTCCAGCGGCATCGCGGGGATCGTCGCAGGCACCATGCTTACCCTTCTGCTGCTTTTCCTGGGGCGTGAGAAAATGGAGTCCGCTGTGATGAACATGGACCTGCCCGGTGTCGTCCGGAAACTCGTCCCCCGAGGCTACTTTGAATCCCGTATGGAGAAGATCAGCGGTGAAGTGAAGAGGACCTGCTTTGAGACCATGGAAAAGGACAAGAGTGAAGAGGTCTCCCGCCGCATGATCAGCGAGATTTCCTCCCAGATCGAGGAATGCCTCATGCGCATGGCTGAGGTCGTGGAGATCCCTCTCGGAAATTGAGCCGTAAGGCAGAACCCTGCTTCACGGCGGGCCTTTTCCCGATGAATTCATCAGGCAGACTTTTTGACCTCAACATTTTTGTTGATAATACTGGTAAAACAGAAGAGGAGAGGATATAATCATGTTTCACGAAATGAGACGAAAGGGACAGCAGATTTCGACAAAAGAATGCGCAGAGATCCTGACCCGTGCAAAGACCGGGGTCCTGGGCCTGCACGGGGATGACGATTATCCCTACACGGTTCCTGTCAATTTTGTCTATACTCCGGGGCCCGGTATCGAAGGAAACGGCGATCCGGCAGAGGGAAGTCTGGGGACGATCGGATTTCACTGTGCTAAAACGGGACACAAGATCGATTCGATCCGCCGAAATGAGAAGGTATCCTTTACCGTAGTCGACATGGATGAGATCATGCCCAGAGAACGCACGACCAAATACTGCAGCGTCATTGTTTTCGGCAGAGCCAGGATCCTGGAGGGAGAAGAGAATCTCCGCCGGGCGGCCAACGCGGTCGGCGCCAAATATTCGGCAGGATATGAAGACCTTTACATGGAAGAGACCGAGGATACGATCCGCAGAGGTACGCTCTGCTGCGTGGAGATCACCATTGATCATATGACCGGCAAGATCGGCAAGGAACTATTGAAAGAAAGAAACCGCAAAGAATAATAAAGGAAGCAGTTATGAAAACAATCAGAGTATATGATATCAACCTTTCTCCGGAGACACAGCCCGCGGATACAGAGATCGGCAGAGACTACCGCCGTGTGACGACCATTCTTTACACCCTCAGCGCCCGCGGCGCGGACGCAAAGTATCTGAATCTTCACAAGGACTCACTGATCTTTATGGAGAGCCCCGCAGTGCAGCAGATCATGCGCACAAGCGGGATGGACGGATTCCCCTGCATGACGGCAGATGAAGAGATCATCATCACAGGCCGCTATCCCTCTAATGAGGAAATCCTGGAGCAGCTGGATGCCGACATGCTGAATCTTCTCGCCAATCCGGCCGCCTCTTTTGCCGGAAGCGGATGCAACGGAGTATGTTCTTCCTGCCACAGCAGCTGCGGCGTTCCGACGCCCGGACAGCAGGCATGAAGGAAGCTGCGGCGTTCCGACGCCCGGACAGCCTGCATGAGTGAAGCTGCGGCGTTCCGATGCCCGGACAGCAGGCATGAATGAAGCTGCGGCGTTCCGACACCCGGACAGCCTGCACAGGCGCAGCATCCCGGCATGCTGTGAAGGAGGTTTAAAAGCATTAAAATGCACGGATATACACCCGTAAAACAAAAAAACGGCAGCGTGGAGCTGCTTCGCTTTTTGTTTACGACGATCATCATTTTCTTTCACATTAATCTGGATCTCTGGGATCAGAAAAAGGTCATTGCCGTGATCAAAGGGGTTCCGGTGACATTTTTCAATCACGGCAATACAGGTGTGGAATTTTTCTTCCTGGTTACCGGATGGCTGATGGCCAGATCCATTTACACGCGGTACATACAGGGAGAAAAAGCTTCGGAGCCTTTGGCTTCCTCTCCCGGATCGGGGAAAGAACTGTTTTGGGAAACCATGCATTTCGTCTCCCGCAAGGCACAGGCAGTCCTGCCGGTTTATCTCACGGCATGCGCACTGACACCGGTCGTCCGTCTGATGACAGACAGGGTTCTGAACCTGGAATATTTCCTTTACAGACTTCCGTCCCTGTTTTTCCTGCAGAGGATAGGACTCGGGAAGCCTTTCATCGGCTGTACCTGGTATCTGAGCTCGATGCTGCTGGCTCTGGCGGTTGTATATCCGCTCTGCAGACGGTTCTACAGGCAGTTTACACTTTTTGCGGCGCCGGTATTGTGCGCGGCGCTCCTCGGGGCGATCATCTTTCTGACAGGCTCCCTGGGAGATATTGACGACTGGTTTCTTTTTACATACAAGACCAATATCCGCGCCTTCGCGGAGATCTCCATGGGAACGACAGCCTTTGAGATCAGCCGCCGGATGAAAGACCGGGTCTATACGACAGGAAGCCGTGTTCTGCTTTCTGCTGTGGCGCTCATCTGCCTTTTGCTGTCAATCGCCTACATGTGCAGTGCAATGGACGGAAAGACCGGACTGGCCGTCTTTTACCTGCTGTTTATCGCTGTGGTGATCGCCTTCAGCGGTGAGGGATTCCTGTGTCATGCCGGCATTTTCAGCAGTCCTGTACTGATATATCTGGGGAAGATCAGCCTTCCCATGTATGTGACGCAGACGCTGCTGCGCAGAAGTATTCCCTGGTATTTTTCCAGGTGCTCCCAGTGGACACAGTGTCTGCTGATCTATCTGGGCGTTTTCATATTCTCTGCATTTCTGCTCGCGGCATTGGACAGCCTGCACAGACATCCTGTCCTGCAGGCACGCCGTGTCCTCCGCTTCCGATGACCGGCCTGCGACCGGCCATCCGGAAAGGATCCTTTTCACAGGAAAGCATCACCTTCCGGGAAACAGAAAATGCCAGATTCCCAAAATGATCAGCCGCACGAATGCGAAAATGAAAAACAGAAGCATAAAACCGGCCAGGCCGGATATAACATCGTTCAGATCCATATTTCCGGTGTTCGTGATTCCCTGCCCGATCTCGATCGCAAAGGAGAGCATGACCAGCACTGTGAACACATAGATCCACGCGATTATGAGTACATGATGTCTGGAGAGGGCGATGAACAGCGGATAGACCAGCAGGAGCATTCCCATGCCCAGCAGGCCCATGACGATAAAATGCAGCTGTTTGTCTGTCAGAAAAAGAGCGGAAGAATCATTCAGCGCCAGGATCTTGTCGTGTATCCGCGCCACTCCGCGTACCATATAATATAAAAAAGAAACCATTTTCCTGTCTCAGATCCAATCACCCTTTGCGGTGGTTGGATTTTTTCCTTTCTCCCGTTTTTCGGGATCGTTATCATTATTTGTTACGGAACGTTTTTGGTTACTGAACGCGCAGACACTCCCTTACTGCCGCACCCCGTGGCGGGGTGTGACCGTTACAAAGTTTTTGCCGCAAGCGAGTCTTGAGTTTTGACATAGAGGGCTTTCTCATGTATCATAATTATTACAAATATTACAAAAATTTTAAATGCCAAACAATTGTGAAGAGGACCTTCTATGCTTTGTATCCGGAAACATAACAGCATTGGGAACAAAAAGCAACATGCAGGAAGAAAAAAATACAGCACTATATCTGCTGTGCTTCTTATCCTGGTTACAGCGTTCAGCCCTGTTTCCGCACGGGAAATAAACCGGAGCGGCCTTCCGTTTGCAGTGGCGGCAGCTGCTTCTGAGACGACAGCGGAAGATGCATCGACTTCAGAAACCGGAGATACAGCGGCGGAAGCCGCATCAGATTCCGCAGCAGTCGCCGCAACAGCCGCATCAGATTCCGCGGCCGCAGCAAGGACAGTATCTTCGGCTGCTGCCGCATCATCCTCTGCTTCTACGGCCGCTTCTACGGCCGCAGCATCTGCCGCTGAGACAGCTGCTCCGGTGGATGAGGCGATGCTCTCGACCCCGCCGGGGCAGAGGGGAATCCATGTGCATCTTGCGTCTGCTCCCGGAGCGCCGCAGCCGGCGAAGACCATTGATACAGATACGGCAAGTCTGCTGAAGCTGATCAGCGTGGGTCTGACAGTCCTGGATGAAAACAATGATCCTGTCCCGGGTTGTGCAGAATCATGGGAAGTGTCGGAGGACGGCCTGGAGTGGACCTTCCACCTGCGAAGCGGCCTGAAATGGTCCGATGGAACAGACCTGGAAGCTTCTGATTTTGTCTCCCTTTTCCGGAAGACGGCGGCCCCTGCCACGGAGGCTCTCTACGGCACGGACCTGACGCAGAACATCGCAGGGTACGAAGATGTATTAAAGGGAAAGACGGAGGCACTTCAGGTCTATGCCGGAGATGCCAGGACTCTGATCGTGAAGCTTTCTTCACCGGATCCTTCCTTT
>ONXK01000158.1 GCA_900321785.1 uncultured Lachnospiraceae bacterium
GGTGACGTACTCTTCACGGGCAGAATCGTCAAAGTTGGTTTTTTGCCTCATGTCTCTGAGTTTAAGAATTCTGTCGGCAATTTCCTTGTAGTCCTTCCTGGCCTCAACGCACTGAATGAGTTGTTTCTGAAGTTTAGCAAGCTCATCGTCAATTGCCGAGACACTCATTACTCCGGAGGATTCGTCAATCGTCATAACGGCGCGAACGTTCTCTTCCAGCTGTTTTTGAAAACCTTCCTGCTTATCGAGAAGTTTGTTGAATGCAGAGAGACATGCTGCCTTTAAGGCTTCCTCATTCACAGTTCTGGCGTGGCACTCAAGACCGGTGGGTTTGAGTCGGCTCAGGCATCTCCAGACGATTGATTTTACGCCTCTGTTGTTCCAGTGCACCCGGCGGAACAGTTCACCGCACTCACCGCAGAAAACCATCTGGGAAAAGACATGGTGACCGCTGAAGGAGCATTTCCTGCCACTCGATGTTGTTGTAACCCTGCGTCTGCGTACAAGCTCATTCTGAACTCTGAGATAGATGTCTTTTGGAATGATGGCTTCATGGTTACCTTCCACATAATACTGCGGTACGATGCCGTTGTTTTTGACTCTGGTCTTGCTGAGAAAATCGGTGGTGTAGGTTTTCTGAAGCAGGGCATCACCGATGTACTTCTCGTTACGGAGGATTTTGTTGATGGTCGAGGTGTGCCATCTGGTCTTGCCCGCTCCGGTCAGAATGCCGTCCCGCTCAAGTCCGGCCTTGATTTTGTCCATGCTGTAGCCTTCCAGATATTCCCGGTAGATGCGCTTTACGGTTTCAGCCTGAACCGGATCTATGATCAGATTGCCGTCAGCATCCTTGGTGTAGCCGAGAAAGTGATTATGGTTCACCTGCACCTTGCCTTGCTGGTAACGGTACTGAAGTCCCAGCTTGACATTCTGGCTTAAGGATTGAGATTCCTGCTGGGCGAGGGAAGCCATAATGGTAATCAGCACCTCCCCATTGAGAGGCTTTTTGATACAATCACATTTTGCACCCAAAAGGGCCGATTTTGCACCCTTCTGGGTGCACCTTTAATTGATAGCGAACCCAAGACAGAAAAAGAGCGCCTCCTCCGTCATTTGGAGGAGACGCTCTCGCTATGTGCTTCGTATCCATCACAGAATAACACTCGTATTTTTACTCTGTGATTCTGTTCTTATTTCAGACTTCTATCTGTCTATCTTTCCAGGCTCGAACGCCAACGACCAGCTTTTCCACCCCGCCCTCTTTGAGTAGGGCGGCCTTAAGCGTAACGGGTCTGGGCTTGCCTCTAATAATGAGACGGTAGTCAATGCTGAAATTTCCACGCTCTCGGATGACGCGCAGGACATTTTCCTGCGTGACCTGTTCCTGAAAACGTTGTCTGTCCTCTTCGTAGCAATAAGTAAATGCGTCAACATATGCCTGTCCGAAGAAATCATTGCCGTCTTTCTTCGCACCAAGACTGTCAAAATCATCCGAGGAGCTGTATTCAATGTACTTTCCTGTTTTGGGATCGATCGTGAACAGGGTGAGGTAACCGTCGGAAAGAGCCATAACCCTTACCATGCTCTCCCGTTCCCTCCGCAATTCCTCATACTGCTCTCGCTGTTGCATCTGCGAATCAATAATGCTGATGCCCAGAATGATGCGGTTTCCGCCCCTCATCCTTGTGACCTTCATATTGACGTACATGGGGTTTCCGGTATCGATAAGCCGATAAGTAGTCGTAAAAACGCCCTGCGCGTCCAAATCTCGGAGGACATTCTCTTTTGTAAACAATGCCAGGAACGGCTCCCTGTCCTCCTCGTAGATTCGTGTCAGCGTATCCCGTCTGGCAGATTCAAAGAACTCCTTACCGTGACGTACAACTGACATTTCCTCGCCGCCGACCTGTGAAGCGTACTCGGTGTAGTCGTTTGTATCCAGGTCGATCATGAACAGATTGTAGTAGTCAGCTGCAAGTGCCCTTGCTATGTCCGCATAGGTTGTGTTTTCATCCGGGGCGTGATGGAAAGAACGGCAATGGCAACTGATTCCGTCCCCGTGACCGGATTCACGGAGACTCTCCGTACGAAAGAGTGAACTGTTGAGCCGTCATCCATTTCTTCATCAACAAAGGCACGATTGCCATTATTCCGGCATTGTTCGACAGCCTTCATAAAGGAAGATCCGGGACCTTCCTTTGGAACGGTGTACTCCGTTTCCGGATCAGACAGGTCGAACCCGAAAGCATGATTCATAAATTTTCGGAAAGCCTGATTGCTGCGGACATATCTTACTGCGTCACCGCTGCTTTTGACCTCCATAATGCCAATAGGCACTGTAACAAAGGTATTCTTTATGGCATTGTCGTCCAGATTTGCAAGGAAGGACAAGTCATAGAGATTGACACTTCCCAAAGCGTCGTAATATGCAGACTGACTCGGGTCTTCAAAACCATCCTGTATCTCTACGGTATACTTCTCCATTAACTGGGCTGGAGGCACAGGCTTCGAAAAATAGTATCCCTGAAGTTTTGAACAAGCAATTTCCTGCAGAAAGCGTGCCTGACTCTCTGTTTCCACACCCTCACAGATCGTATCAATCCCAAGAGACGTCGCCATCTTCATCATCTCTTTTAGGATGATTTTTCCATCGTCGCTTTCATCGAGTCGTCTCATGAAGCCCATGTCAAATTTGATCAGGTCAAACTTTATGCTTTGAAGAACATCCAATGACGAATATCCGCTGCCGAAATCATCCATCCATACCTGGAATCCCTGTGCGCGAAAACGTTCAATCTGTTCCTTCATGTAATCGAAGTCGCTGCCCACCATGCTTTCAGTGATTTCGATATTGATTAGCTTCCTGTCAATCTGAGCCTCATCCACAAGTTTGCAGATCTCCTGCACAAGGTCACAGGCGTCAAAATCCGCACGGGAAAAGTTGATGGAGACGGGTACATTCTGGTTGCCATTCTGTTCATTGGTCTTTAAATAGCTCAGGACATGCTTCACCACACATAAATCCAGTCTATGGATCAGCAGGGATTTTTCCAGAATTGGAATAAACAGAGCGGGAGAGAGCAGGCCACGCACCGGGTCATCCCAACGAGCCAGCGCTTCGACATCGCAAACCTTGCCGTTGGTGGATCGGACGATCGGCTGATAATACACTTTGATCCAGCCCTCTTCAATGGCACGATCCAGGTTGTCAATGATCCCCTGACGGTTCTTCTCGACCTCCATCATATTCCTGTCAAAGAATGAACAACAGGATTTGTGGCGTTTCCTTTCATTGTCGATATATTTGAGTGCATGCTTCGCATGGTCAAGCGCTTTGCCAAGATCTATATCTTCACTGACAGGTGCAACTCCGATCTGCAATTCCGTGATATTGCCATGTGTATCCCTTCGTATGATTGAATTGGCCTCATTAAGCCTGCGCGACAGCTCTTCCTCATCATCGATTCTGGTGATGACCACGAAATGGTCATCCGAGTCTCTTGTAAGCAGAGCCTTTGGGAACTGCTCCTTCAGGGTTTTTGCTGCCAGACATAGCAGTCTGTCTCCCTCATCGAACCCGTAGTTGTTATTATATGACTGCATAGAAGAAATGTTGGCGTAAATGAGATAGGGAGTGCGATTTTCCGCACGCACTGTATTAATCTTTTCCTTACCGAATTCATACAGATAGTTTGTGTTCGGCAGTCCGGTCAGAGGGTCGGTATAAAAGCGGTCCTGCCGGAACATCTCATATGTCTTCACGTTGTTCAGCGTCGCCTCGCGTGTCTTCGAAAGGTTTGCATATGTGATCACCGCCAGTTCCATTCCATCAGGCATCGTCTGCCACTTGCCGATGCCATGCATCTGCACATACTCAGGCACGGCTTCAGGATCTGTTTCCACAGGGTCCATCCTACAGCGGAACACGATATCATAAGGGCCCCTCTGGTGAATAAAATCGTCACTGATCTGAAATACAACCCCTACATCATCAGGGTGCATGCGCTCAAACATACCTACCTTGAGCCACGCAAGGGCATCCTCGCGGTTCAGTCCGGTATTGCGGACGAATCCGTCGGACGCGAGGATTGGCACACCCTTATGATCTATAATCTGATAATAAACGAACGAAAGCGGACTGCTTTCATATGCTTTTTTCATGTCCTCAGGGAACTTGTACATAACAGTCTCCTTATTCACCTGATTTCTGATCGTCGCTTTTTAATGATCTAATTATTTCGTTCGTCTTCATACATTCTTAGTTCCATCATCCTGACTGTGCTTGAGCGTTTCAATATAGTCCTGAAGCATACCGGAAATCGTTGTACCGTTTTGTGCGGCATACACCTTCAGAAATCTTTTATCCTCTACCGTCACGGAAAGATTGAGGGTGGTCTTCTCAGAGCCGTTTCCAGCCGTCTTCTCACTCATAATAAAGATGCCTCACTTTGCTGTTATGCGCATATGATTAACCGCCCATATAATTATACCATGCTGGCCAGCCCTTTTTCAATCCCCCAAAACGCAAAAAAAAGCGCCCTGCCTCCGAAGAAGGTTACTATTCACAGCCTATCAAAAATCGCAGAATCGTTACCACACTTGGTAATGCGTAAATACGACTAATTTTTAAACAATTCTATTCATCCTCCAAAA
>ONXK01000124.1 GCA_900321785.1 uncultured Lachnospiraceae bacterium
ACGGAGATGTCTATGATGATGCCGCGGCTTATGCGGCAAAACTGGCGGAAGAGAACGGCTATACCTTCATCCATCCTTTTGATGATCCGGATGTGGCGACCGGCCAGGGAACCATTGCCATGGAGATCATCAAGGAGCTGCCTCTTGTGGATATCATCCTGGTGCCTGTCGGCGGAGGCGGCCTTGCAACCGGCGTTTCCACCCTGGCGAAGTATCTCAAGCCCAATGTAAAGGTGATCGGCGTGGAGCCCGAGGGAGCTGCCTGCCTGAAAGCCTCTTTTGAGCAGGGCAAGGTGGTCACCCTTCCCTCAGTCAACACGATCGCGGACGGCACTGCGGTCAAGACGCCCGGCAGTGTCATTTTCCCCTATCTTCAGAAAAATCTGGATGAGATCGTCACAGTCCCTGACCAGGAGCTGGTCACCGCATTCCTGGATATGGTTGAAAACCACAAGATGATCGTTGAAAACTCCGGGCTTCTGACGGTCGCTGCTCTTCGGCATATCGACTGCAGGGGCAAAAAAGTCGTCAGCGTCCTCAGCGGCGGCAACATGGATGTCATCACAATGTCTTCCGTTGTACAGCAGGGACTGATCCTGCGCGACCGTATCTTCACCGTCTCGGTGCTGCTTCCCGACAAGCCCGGCATGCTGCACCGCGTCTCCGGCCTGATCGCGGAAGCGAACGGCAATGTCATCAAGCTGGAGCACAACCAGTTTGTGAGCATCAACCGCAATGCGGCTGTGGAGCTGAGGATCACACTGGAAGCCTTTGGCACGGAACATAAAAAGGAAATCATTTCTATTCTGGAGAAAAACGGCTTTAAGCCCCGTCTCGTAAAGACAAAGAGCTGAGAAACAGCCTGCGCGAATGTCCCGGCGCACTGCCGCCGCATATAAGCACGCAGCCATGGAGATGAAAGATGAATGATTCAGCGGAAAATCCGAACAGGAAGAGATCGTTTTATCTGGCAAATATCATATTCCTGTGCAGTTTGACCATACTGTCGCTTGTATTTGCCATGATCGTGTATTTCAGACTGCGTACAAAGGGGACTGACGGGGTAAGGCGCTTTTATTCGGAAAGCCAGATTGAGCAGATCAGGGAAAATGCTTCGGAAGAAACCCGCAAGGAGGTCCTTCTGAAGGTCCAGTCCTCCCTGGCGTCGGGGGAAAGCACCATGCAGATGCTGCGGGATCTGTTTGAGGACAGGATCGTCGTAGTCAGCGGAGGCAGATACTATTTTTTCCCGCTTCTGGAAAAAGTTGAGAAAAACGACTTTGAACCGGAAAACCTGCACAACAATAACGGCATTGTTGAGTACTCCGGAGAGAACTCTTCCGTACAGCTGCGGCAGGGGATCCTGCTCTCCGACAATAACGGCAGGATCGACTGGGAGAGGCTTGCGGACAGCGGGATCGATGAATGCACTGTTTCGGTGGGCAGAATTGAGGAAAACCGCTTTGTCCGGGACGGGCAGCTTGACAGAAACTGCAGTATGGCTGTCCAGAAAGGAATCCGTGTCGGTCTCAGTATCGAGGTGCAGGACCCTGCGGATGAGGACATTCTTCTGCAGGCAGCCGATACTGCAAAGGAAGTTATGGATCAATACGGGGTCCGCAGAACTCCTGAGCAGAAACCTCTGTCTGCCATCCGGACGGACAGCCGGGATCAGACTTCCGCTGAAAGCGTTGAGGAAAAAGAATCGTCTTCCGAAGGGGAGGAGACTGTGCCTGAAGGTGCCATTGATCCGGGAATCCTGCTCAGGATTCATTCAGAGGAGGAATCCTCCGAAGAAGAGACCGGAGGGGACAAGTGGACGACTGCTGTCAGGCAGCTGTGCCGGATTATAGAGGCACAGGAAGAAATTCCTGTGATCGGAGCAGATCTGCGTACTTTCGCTGCACAGCTGGATCTGTCTGCGCTTGCAGATTACGACAGATGGCTGATCGATCATGAGGAGACCGCCTACTGTCCATACAGCTTCTCTGCCTGGGAATACAGCACGGAAGGATTTAAGGAGGGCGTTCCCGGTAAATCCATCCTGTATGTGAGGGTGAAAGAGTGAAAAAAAACGCTTGATAGCGTTTTTTCACTCCAGAGGTTTGCGTCGAAGCGCCGCAAACCTCTGCAGATCCCATCGGAGAAACCCGTTCCGGGCTTTCTCCTCGGGTTCTCCTCGGGTGTCTCAGCGCAGGTGCGCTTCGACATGGTCGGAAGATTGAAAAATATTTCCGATGCAATATTTTTCACTCAGGAGCTTGTGCCGCGAGACGGCCCAGGCTCCTTTAATCCCATCGGAGAAATCGCCTTCGCGAATTTCTCCTCTGGTGCCGCTCCGGCGAGCGGCATAATCAGAAAGATTAAAAAAGTCAAGATTTTTTGCTTGACAAACACAGGATGCATCGTTACAATAGCACAGGTATGGAAAAAATCGTAGAACAGGGGCTCCTGTATGACTTCTACGGGCAGCTTCTTACAGCGCATCAGCAGAAAATCTATGAGCTGGCGGTTTATGATAATCTCTCCTATAACGAGATTGCAGAGCAGGAGGGGATCAGCCGTCAGGCAGTGCACGATCTCATCCGCAGGACAACGGCCCTGATGCAGAAGTATGAGAAGAGGCTGGGCATGATCCGGCGCTTCAGAAATCTGCATGAAGCGGCGGAAGATCTTACAGAGGCTGCGGATACTGTCAAAAGCCGGGAAGATCTGGCAGAACGTGTACGGGAGATCGCAGACAGGATCAGAAAGGATCTCAGTTAATGGCATTTGAGAGTCTGACCGATAAACTGAATGAGGTGTTCCGGAATCTGAGCGGAAAAGGCCGGTTGACCGAGAGCGACGTAAAAGCCGCCATGCGCGAAGTCAAGATGGCCCTTCTTGAAGCGGATGTAAACTTCAAGGTCGTCAAGAAGTTCGTTTCCACTGTACAGGACAGAGCGATTGGCGCGGATGTCATGAACGGCCTGAATCCCGGACAGATGGTGATCAAGATCGTCAATGAGGAGATGACGAGTCTGATGGGCTCTGAGACGACCGAGATCCGGCTTGAACCGGGCAGAGACGCCACTGTGATCATGATGGCGGGTCTGCAGGGTGCAGGTAAGACGACAACTGCCGCCAAGCTCGCGGGCAAGTTCAAGTCCAAGGGACGAAAACCGCTTCTGGTGGCACTGGATGTCTATCGTCCCGCTGCGATCAAACAGCTTCAGGTCAACGGAGAGAAACAGGGCGTCGATGTGTTCGCGCTCGAAGACGGGACTCGTCCGGCACAGATTGCTCTGGCAGCTATGGAACACGCCAGGAAAAACGGGGAGACCGTGGTCATCCTGGATACTGCCGGCCGTCTGCAGATCGACGAAGCCATGATGGAGGAGCTCTCCGACATCAAGGATGCCGTCACGGTACACCAGACCATTCTGGTCGTCGATGCCATGACAGGCCAGGAGGCCGTCAATGTTGCAAAGACCTTCGACGAGAAGGTAGGTGTTGACGGTGTGATCCTGACAAAGATGGACGGCGATACCAGAGGCGGTGCTGCTCTTTCCATCAAAGCGGTTACCGGAAAACCGATCCTGTATATAGGTATGGGAGAAAAGCTCTCCGACCTCGAGCAGTTTTACCCGGACCGCATGGCGAGCCGCATTCTCGGTATGGGAGACGTACTCACCCTGATCGATAAGGCACAGGAAGCCCTCGATAAGGAGGATGAAGAGAAGACCCGTGATATGGCCGGACGTGTCCGCAAGGGCAAATTCGACTTCAACGACTATCTCGAGAGTATGAAGCAGATGCGCAAGATGGGCGGTATGTCCAGCATCCTTTCCATGCTTCCCGGAATGGGGATGAGCAAAGATATGCTGGAGGGAGCGATCGATGAAAAACAGCTCAAACAGACCGAGGCCATTATCCTGAGCATGACACCGCAGGAGCGGGCCAACCCCAAGATCCTCACTCCACAGCGCAAGTTCCGCATCGCAAAGGGATCGGGCTGCGATATTGCAACAGTAAACCGTTTTATTAAACAGTTCACCCAGATGCAGAAGATGATGAAGCAGATGGGCGGTATGAGCCGCGGCCGGCGCGGGAGAAATCCTTTCTCGGGAATGCTGGGCGGCATGGGTGGTTCAAGACGGGGAGGATTCCCCTTCTGAAAATAAATGAGCGAAGAACAGCACCGGATCTACCGGGGCATTTAGCAAGGAGGAAAGAACAATGGCAGTTAAAATCAGACTTACAAGAATCGGTGAGAAGAAAGTCCCGCTTTACAGAATCGTGGTAGCAGATGCTTCCACTCCCAGAGACGGCAGAGCAATTGATACCATCGGACACTACAATCCCAATACTGATCCCGGCACAGTTGATGTTGATGTCGAGGCAGCAAAGAAGTGGCTCAGGAACGGCGCACAGCCTACGACTGTGGTCAAAAAACTGTTCAAGCAGGCAGGTATTAAATAAGAACTTTGCGGAAAGCATACGCAGTGTTATTATAACGTATATCGCCTGCCGATGAGATCCGGTACAGACTGTGCCGGACCTAGAAGGATTGCCTATGAAAGAATTGGTTGAAGTGATTGCGAAAGCGCTTGTGGATAATCCCGAAGAAGTGGTCGTGACCGAACAGAAAGAGGGCAGGAACATACGGGTGCAGCTTCATGTGGCGCCTTCGGACATGGGAAAGGTAATCGGACGGCAGGGCAGGATTGCAAGGGCCATCAGGTCGGTTGTCAAGGCTGCTTCCGCTCAGGAAGATTACCGGATCGATGTAGATATCGATTAAAGAAATAGTCATAAATAGGGCGGCGTTTTGCGCCGCCCTTTGTTTCATTTAGATAATGGAGAAATTGATTTGACGGAACGCTTTCAGGTCGGTGTGATTACCACTCCGCATGGCCTCAAGGGAGAAGTGAAGGTCTTTCCCACAACAGATGATCCCGGACGCTTCCGGGTCCTGAGGGAACTGATCCTGAAGGAAAAGAAAAGTGAACGAGTGCTCAAGGTGCGCAGCGTCAAGTTTTTCAAGCAGTTTGTTATCCTTGGTTTTGAAGGGTTGAACCGCATTGAAGATGTGGAACAGCTGCGCGGGTGCTCTCTGCTGGTAGAGCGCAAAGATGCGGTACCGCTTGAAGAAAATGAGTATTATATCGCGGACCTGATCGGTCTGTCCGTCCGCAAAGAAGACGGCACAGAGATCGGTACGCTTTTTGAAGTGCTGGAAACGGGTGCCAATGATGTCTATGTGGTCAAAAGAGAGGGAATGAAAAACCTCCTTCTTCCCGCGATCTCGCAGTGTATCCTTGACGTGCAGCCGGAGCAGGGCTTTATGACAGTCCATATCATGGAAGGTCTGGAGGATCTTTGATGCACTTTCATGTACTGACGCTGTTTCCCGAGATGGTGGAATCGGCTCTTGGAGAAAGTATCCTGGGGCGTGCCGCGCAGAAGGGTCTGGTAGAGATCAGCGCGGTCGATATCCGGAGCTACACGAAAAACCGGCACAATCGAGTTGATGACTATACATACGGCGGCGGCGCCGGAATGCTTATGCAGGCCCAGCCGGTCTATGACTGCTGTGCCGATGTGCAGGCGCAGGTCCTCAGCAGGCAGGGCAGACCTGCGAAAGTACTGTATATGTCTCCGCTGGGCAGGACCTTTGACCAGCAGATGGCACAGGAGCTTGCAGCTGAAGAGGAACTGATCCTGCTGTGCGGACATTACGAAGGAATCGATGCCCGGGCGCTGGAGGAAATCGGTGTCCAGGAGGTCTCGATCGGCGACTTTGTACTGACCGGCGGGGAACTCCCTGCCATGATGATCATAGACGCTGTTTCCCGTATGATTCCGGGGGTCCTGGGGAATACAGAATCCGCGGATACGGATTCCTTTATGAACGGCCTTTTGGAATATCCCCAGTATTCGAGGCCTGCGGTCTGGCACGGAAAAGAAGTGCCTTCGGTCCTGCTCTCAGGTGATCACGCCCGGGTGGAGGAATGGCGCTTTGAGCAATCGCTTTCCATCACGAAGGAGCGCCGGCCGGATCTGTATGAAAAATATGTACGGGACAATCCCGAAATCATGGCGGCACGTCAAAAACGCATTGACCGGCAAAAGAGGCTGGAAGAGCGCCGCAGAAAACGTGAGCAAAAACGCCTGCAGGCGGATACTGTCCCGGAAAGCAGAATTGAAAAACAAAAAAGTTGAACAGCTGAGAGGAATCTGATAGAGAAAGCTATGCTGATGATGAAGAAATATATTCCCGGACTCTTCAGAAAGGGCGGCCGTTCCGTCGAAGACAAAAAAAAGCCTTCCGTCATTCCTGCACTGATGCTTGTGTTTTGTCTCCTGCTCGGTCTGACAGGATGTTCAGCGTTGGAGGATCTTATGGGGGGCGGTGAAGTTCCGGACACATCAGAAAGAAGCTATGGCGTATTTCTGGGTATCGACAGAAATTCGTTTGATGTCAGCATCTTTGATGATTATGAGACAGTTGTCATCGATGCGCAGGAACTGCGAACGGACCAGCTGGCACAGCTTCATGCGAAAGGACACACTGTTTACTCATACCTGAATGTAGGCTCTATTGAAATCAGCAGGGACTACTATGATGAGTATGCTGACCTGTGCCTGGACAGTTATGACAACTGGCCGGAAGAGTACTGGGTCGATGTGACACAGCAGAGATGGCAGGATTTTACCGGAAAGACCCTTGTTGAGGAGATTCTGAAGAAAGACCCCAAGGTGGACGGATTGTTTCTGGACAATCTGGACGTCTACTATCATGTGACGGAAAAGAAAAAATACCGCTCCATGAAAGAAGATGTCTATAAATCACTGATCCATATCCTGGAGGATTATGAAGAAGCGGAGCTTCCTGTTCTGATCAACGGAGCGGATATGTTCGTCTCCAGGCTGATCAAGGAAGGGAAGGAAGATCTGATCCAGGGTGTCAACCAGGAAACTGTTTTCAGCTGTATCCGGGATTATGAGAATGATAAATTCGGAAGGCAGCCGGACAGTGAGAATGAATATTACACTGAGTATCTGGCTTCCTGCAAGGACGCCGGACTCGATGTTTTTCTTCTGGAGTATACGAAAGATAATAAGGTTGAGAGAGAGATCAGCCGTTACTGCAGTAAAAACGGTTTCCGCTACTATATTTCAAAACACGTAAACCTGACCGATCCTGATGACTGATGCCCGGGCACGGATGTGCTTTGGCGGAGCCGGAAAGATCGGTCAGATACCGCGCCATGGAGTATGACAATGGATACAATCCTATTGACGGGAAAAACAGGCTTTTTTTCAAAAGAGGCCTTACAATATATCGGAGAAACGGCACAGGTGTTTGTGACCGGTTCCAGACCGGGCACAGAGACGAAAGGACTTCCTGAGTCGGTCCGCCTGTTACCCGCTGCCCCTTCGGACGATGATTTTCGCACACTTTTTGAGCTCGGAGAGATCCGGGCTGTCTGGCATGTCGCCGGATATGCTGACAGCGGACGTGCTGCGGCGGATGAAAACGGGACGGACAGGATCGCGCAGCTATGCAGTCATTACGGCGTC
>ONXK01000098.1 GCA_900321785.1 uncultured Lachnospiraceae bacterium
CGGCTTTTCGGTGGAGTATATCCACAATCATTTCGGCAGTATGCAGCCGCTGGCCGATGCGGTCAGGGACGGGCGTATACTTGGTATTGTCTATATGGTAGGGTGTAACAACCCGAATGGGGAATGAGAAAGGCATTGATGCCGCACTTGGATTCAGGCTCAACGGAATCAGCTCTTACCACTGCGTAGAAGCGCAGATCTACGGTTCAAAGAATGTGATTGAGCACCCACATCTGGATTTAACGAAAGGACTCCATTGAACAGCAAAGAGGCGCTCACAAGGCGCCTCTTTTGTTTTATTTATCTGATAAAATTAGTCGATATTCTTTTTTCTTCCTGAACAGGCAGAGATACACCCGCAGCTGCCTGGATCGTGTCTTTGCCATGTCTGTATCCTCCGTTTTTGTAAGCAAGTTTAGTAAGCAAGTTTGGTAAGCAAGTTCTTTTGGATATACATTTGAATTTTATGTTTTATCTTTCTGATGGCTTTATTTGTGCTTTATTTGTGCATATTTGTATTGTTATATCCAATCGAAAAAGGTTTATAATTAATTGAATATTTAAATAGCGAGGTTTACCATGAATACCAAACAGATCGACTACTGCATCGAACTTGCCCATACTTTAAACTTCAGCCGAGCTGCCGAGAATCTCTTCGTCAGCCAGCCATCCTTTTCCTATCAGATCCGCCTTCTGGAAGAAGAGGTGGGCTTTGCCATCTTTGAACGAAGCGGCAAGGGCGCCTCCCTGACGCCTGCCGGAACCCAGTTCGTCGGATTTCTTACCGGCATGCGCGAAGACCTGAAGCGAGCCATCGAGCAGGGCAAGAATTTCAGCGCCAAATATAAAGACAGTATCTCCATCAGCCTCCTGGTCCGTCAGGCAGTCCACTTTCTGCCGGAAGCCATGCGGCTGTTTGCCGTATCCCATCCGGATGTCCAGATTGTCCCACTCTTCCAGTATGAAAACGGCGTAGAGTCATTCTTAAGAGAAGAAGTGGATATTCTTTTCGCCCTGAAGGAGCAGACGCGGCAGATCCCGGGCATCACGGTACATAGCCTCTATACGAGTCATATCTACCTGATCGCCCAGACGGACGATCCGCTGGCAGAGAAAAATCTGATCCGTGAGGAAGATCTCTACGGCAGGACCCTTATGGTCGGCGGAGGTTCTCCCGACGCGCTCAGGGCTGTCCAGCATCGTCTGATTGCCTCCGGAAAAATCGACTACTTCAACAGCGCGGATCATGATACCACACTTACCAATGTTGCCGCAGGAAAGGGCGTCTGCCTGGCGCCAGGCTTCTTAAATGACCACAGCGGACAGTTCGCCTGGATTCCCTTTGACTGTATGGAAAGTTTTTCCTGTGTTCTTTGCACACACAAAAACGACCAGAGGGAAAGTCTCGCCGCGTTTATCAGTCAGCTGAAAACCCTATATAAAGAAACAGTGGCAGTACCCTTCTGATTCGGGCAAAATCAAATAAAAAGACCTGTGCCGCACCGGCTCCCAGCTCCCTTGATCACTTTGCAACACAATCCCGGATTACCTCAACGGTCTCATCCACCTGCACCCCAGCTGATATCTGAGCTTCCCCATCGCCCTTTTGCTTCCCATAGCTTCCAAACTGTGCATGGTTTCCGCCCTGGATAATATGCTCTGTGCAGTCCCGGGGGGAATACTGCCGGGATTCGTCAACCTTTTCCCATCGGATCACTCCGTCCTCCGATCCGACAAGCAGGATTTCCTTCAAATTCTCCGGAAGCGGTTTCGTCGGATAGGATGCAAGAAGGATGATTCCCACCAGCGGATTCGCAGATTCTGCTGCATAGAGGGCTGCCATCGCCCCGCCAAGAGAATGTCCGCCGATATACCATTTTTGATAATTGTATTGTGGCATGACCTTGTCAGCGGCATTTTTGTCAAAGACAGCAAGGTGGAAGGGCATTTTCACAAGGCAGACATCCATTACACCCGAGGCGATTCTGTGGAGCAACGGCGCATAGGCAGTCTCCTCTACCCTGGCACCGGGATAGAATATGAGGGCAGAATCCTCCGAAGGTCCGTCAAAGAGCCATCCATAGCCTGTTTTGGTAATAGTGACAGCATTTGTTTTCGAATTCAGAATCTTGCGCGCGTATTCGTCTGCCCTGTAATACCGGGTGGTATAGATGCTGAATAACGCTGTAACGGTTAGAATAAAAATGATAAAGAAAGCCGCCGGATTCTTTTTTCTGTCTTTCATCTATCTTTCATCCATCCTTCTTCAGAGCATCCCGAAATACTTTGGCTATAGAATTTGCTCAGTCTTTAAGACAGCCGACAGGGATCACGTGAACCCCATTTTCTGTTGTATATGCTATTGGTGCATTTGCACAGATGATAATCAACAGAGACGGTTCCCTATACACTGGTTTTGGATGATTGATATTTGCTTTGGCCTTGCGGTTGTGTTCTTGAATGAGGCTATAGAACTTCAGCAGGCCCTGCTCTGCTGCCGGAATTGCATTCGCGCCCGTTTTTATCTCGATCAATGCATAACGTCCATCGGCCATCTGATATACAGCATCCGCCTCCAGACCGCTGTCATCGCTATAATGCATGACCTTCGCATTGTGAGCCTGCGCATACACCAGAAGATCTCTTAACACCATGCACGAATCTGCGGTGTCCAGGCGTCAATATCGCGAAGGACAAACAGTTTTTCCAAAACAGAAATATATGATGAGAGCGTTACATCCGTCACATTCTGCGTGAACTTTACATCAGCATAGATGCTTGTTTTTTTTGCCAAAGTGGCCATATTTCGCGCATATGACCACAACAGTGTGCGCACCCATTCCGGATTTCTTTTTACTCCGTCAATGGCACTGGCATCCTTCTGGTATATCTGCCTATAGTAATCCTTTGCGATCTCAAGCTTTGCTTCCCGGTCGGATATAGCCAGACATCTCGGCCACCCGCCGCGACAAGCAGCAAAGAACAGGTCTTCAAGCATTGTCTGAGAAAATGCACCTGTCAGAGGAATCTCCGGATGATCAAAAAGCTTCGACAGAGAGACTGCACCATTGGATTCTCCTGTCTCCCATAACGTCATCGGATACATGATGAGCTCACTGATCCTTCCTGTTCCAGTATGAGGTGTATCTGTTTTCCGGCTGGTCGAACCTGTCAAATAATACTCGCCTACAGCTTCGGGATGATCATCACAGTCTTTTCTGATCGCCCCCCAGATTTTAGGGGCATCCTGCCATTCATCAAAAAGAATTGGCTTATCATTGGAGAAAAACAGTCGAGGTGCCGTTTCAGCAACAGCCAGGTAACCATCGCGGCGCTCTTCATCCTGAAATTCAATGATTGTCTTGCATCTCTCCTGAGCGGTCCTGGTCTTGCCGCTCCCCTTGGGGCCTATAATATTGATTGCATTGAAAGCCTTTATTCTTTTATCGATCTCCTGATCCACTATCCTCCTGATATATTCCATATGGCATTCTCCTACTCCCTGCAGCAAGTTTTACTGCAGATGCTCGACTTGCTGACGTCCTCCGGGACGCCGTATTATGTCTCGTATGATAAGTACGCAGCCCTTTGAATGCCATCATATCTTGATTTTATCATTTTCGCAAGGTTCGTTTTACGGTTTTCGTAGTTTTTGTTTTGTGTTTTTCGTCTCTTTTATTTTATATTTTTCGCAGTATTTGTTTTGTGTTTTTCGTCTCTTCTGGTTTTATGTTTGAGGAGTTTATTCCAACTTGCTCTTCATCTTCTTTTTCCCCTTTTTATCCCGCTTCGGGAATTCCAAGGAGTATTCAGGCTTATCATCCATATGCCTTTTCTCCCGCACCTGTAAGGACGCCGCCGGCTCTCTTTGCCTTTTTATAGACATCTTTGTATCTTTTTCGCTGCCAGAAACGGTTGATTTCCACCGAGGATTTCTTCTTATTTCACACGATATTTTTTCCGACGTCGGCTGAATCATCTGATACCAAATCCTTCTTCCTGGAAGCTGCTGTTATGAGCCTTTGCTTCTCGTTCATTCCTTTGCGGACAGATTTACTGCTCTTCCCTCTTGCCGGAGTCCGATCCGCCTTCAAAGGTGATCTCCCTTGTGCTTTCTTTTGAAGTTCTGGACTTTTCACCGGTACGGACATTTTCCTCTACATGGGTCTTTTTCAGACATCTAAGGAGTCCTTCCCGCAGGAGACGTTTGGTCAGGATCACACGCATATCATATTTCATCTATTTTTCCTACAAAAGAGCCGCAAGTGTTGATTAACACACAAACAGGGGACAACTTGCTGATTGTTCAGCTACATCTGTCGATTATAATATATCTGTGCACCTGCAGGAAAAGGGCAGCAAAATAGCCGGAAGCTGTGTTTTCAGCCGCCGGCTATGTAAAAGCAATATTCAGTTTAAATTACCTGGTTTCATGTGTTATCTTTCTTATCCTGTCAGGGCATATAGTAGTTGGTCAGAAAATATGTTCTGTCCCAGTCAACAATCTTCAGCTCGGACTCCCTGGCCGTATGGATGTCTTTCTCATCGAGCACCATCACCTTCTTGTCGCCCGTGTCATAGAGCGGCCAAACATGCGCCTTGCCATCGGGAGACAGGTCTGCGGTAAGCGAAGGATCGCCGGTCTTGGCGAACTGAACCCACATCTTCCGCATGGTCTTTGAGAAGGCTTCGTCAAACTCCCTTCCTGAAAAATCTCTTATCTCCGGATGCTTGAATAAGATCGGCACCTCTATCATGTGCCCGCATTTGATCAGCGGCAAAGCGGATTCGGGTGTAAGATAGTAAGTGTATGACTTTCCGCCAGCCTTTGTCTGCTCCTCCGACAGCCTGATTTGCGGCGCGATAAACATGATCTGGCTGAAGAGCCGGACAGTAGGCTCATAGCTTTCGCCCTTGATATCATTGCAGTAGCTCTCCACCAACGCCTTCTCCTCGTCCGTCAGCTGGTCAAGCTTTTCAGCTTTGCGCCCATCGGCCCATGCATTCCAGGCATCCTCTCCTATAACGCCCAGGAACGTATTCATCTCATCCTTGTTGCAGCCCTGAAGGAACGTGATATCCTTCGCAGCGCCGTTCGCGTAGGCCTCCCATGTATTTAAGGGCAGGAATTTGCCGTCTCTTTCCGGGAATGTACGGATGCCGAGCACCTGATAAAAACCGTACAGACGTGCCCAGGTGTCCGCAAGTTCCTCTGCGCTGACCTTCATAAGGTCGGCAACGGTCTTGCAGCCGAGCGTTTCCATCAGCTTGTTTGTGCATGCAATGGCCTGTTCCGGAGTCCTTGTCTGGGAAGGAGAGCCGCTCTGTGCGATAACGCGCTTGAAATACTTATGTGAGCCTTTAACCAACGGAAGCAGGGTGGTGCTTGCCCCGCCGGCAGACTCGCCCCAAATGGTCACATTGTCGGGGTCTCCGCCGAAGGCTTCAATGTTCTCATGCACCCATTTCAGTGCCATAATCTGGTCCATAAGTCCCAGATTCGATGCGTCATCATAGTCCTTTCCATCCGGGAGGTGCGACAGATGAAGAAAACCGAAGAAGCTGACCCTGTAAGCGATGGTAACGAGAATGACATCCGGGTTCTCCTTCACAAAGTTATGGCCGTCATACTGCGGGTCAGTCGTTCCGCCTACCTCAAAACCGCCGCCGTAGATCCACACCATTACCGGTTTCTTTCCGTCGGCTGCCTTATCAGCCTTCCAGATGTTCAGGTACAGGCAATCCTCGCTCATACCATATTTGACAGCAGAATCACCCGGTGCCTGGACAGGAGCTTTCCCATAGTTATACGCCTCGTAAATGCCATCATCATGCACAACGTCCACCGGTGCTTTCCAGCGCAGATCGCCGACGGGCTGTCGACCGACAAAAGGAATGCCTTTATAGGCTATGATGTTCTCCGTCTTCTCCCCGACAAAGGTGCCGTTGACACACTTAACAGCCAATGCCTTGTCGTAACTGCCGCCAGTGACCCGTTTGTTCTTGCAGATCATAACATTCTCTTGCATGATACATCATTCCTTTCCTAAGTGTTTTTAAAACAGATTATCGTTCAATATATTTCAGAACATTGTATCATTGCAATCTAACAAGAATCTAACAAGGCTCTGTCGAGACGATTCAGATCTGGTTTCACCTTCCCTGATACTTCATTGTCAGCCACCCACAGGTTTCCTCCGCCCAGGAATACTGATTCATATACTCTCCCATAAAAGATTGGGCTGCATTTTCATCCCCATCCAACAGACGGTAATAATCGCAGCTGACCTTGGATATATCGATGGCGTAGCTTCCCGGTTCCGAGATCAGTACCTCATCCGCTCCGACAGTATTCAGCGTTGCCTTCAGCGAATAAAGAGCCTGATAGACAGATTGCCTTGATAAATCCTTCCGGGAATCGCAGGCAATCGCATACAGCTCCGGTATTGTCATTTTTGCTCCCCGCCTGTCGATCAGGCAGGCCAACAGTTCTTTGGAGATACTGCGTCCAAAGTTTATGGGCTTCCCGTTCGCAAATACATCGAAATTGCCAAAGCAGACCACATCCAGCAGTTTTTCCGGCGGCTTTGCAAGAATGCGGTCCAACTCGTACGCGACCGCCTCTCTCTGAACCGGTTTCAACAGATAAGATGCGTCGATATGGAGGTTCATAGCCCGGACAGCGTAGTTCTCATAAGCCGTACAAAATATGATTGGGAGAGAAGGGTGTAGCTCACGTAATCTTTGTGCCAGCATAAGCCCTCCCATATCGTGCATCTGGATATCCAGAAAGGCAACGTCCGGGCGATGATACCCAGCCCACAGAAGTGCCTCACTCTCGCTTTCAAACGCGGCAGTACCGGTCACCTGCGGAGCGGAAGAAACCACCCGTTTTAAAGCCTCAAGTCCTAATCTTTCATCATCGACACATAATGCCAGCATTTTATTCTCTCCTGTCAAGCTCCCTGTTTCGGTATCGAAATCTCACAGACCGTTCCTCTGCCCGGTGTACTGCGGATCGTAAGGCTCCCCGCGCACATCAGTTCCAGCCGCTTTCTGGTATTCGGGATACCGATATGCTTTTTACTTTTTTCTCCTATTCTCTCCTCGGAAAGCTCGTTTTCATCAAATCCTGCCCCATCGTCCTCTATGATGATCGTATAAGCTTCGTGCGTTTCCGAAGACCGAATCTCGATACAACCTTCGCTGTGCTTCTTTTTACAGATGCCATGCATAATGGCATTTTCCACCAATGGCTGCAGCGTCATGGCCGGAATCTCAAATCCAGTGGTTTCCAGCCAATAATACACGTTGATCCCGGGAAAACGGATGCGCTCGATGGCCAGATAGCGTTCCAGGCGTTCCAGTTCGTTGGAAAAGGGGATCATCAGGTTTTTTTCTTCGCTCGGATCATAGAAGTTGTCACGTAGATATCCCGACATATCCGCAATCATGCGCTTTGCAGCCTCCGGATCCATATCCGTCAGCATGGTGAGGGCATTCAGGGCGTTTGTCATAAAATGCGGATTCATTTGCAGCTGCAGGGCATTCAGCTTCGACTGTGTCAGGGCCATCTCCTTTTCCTGGAGGTTCCGGCTGTTTTCGATGTAAATAAAACAAAAGATTGCAAACACCGACAGGAAGCTGGCGAAGGTCTCCAGAAAGGTAAATGAGGCATAACTGCTTCTTTCAAAGCCGAGCACTACATCTAGGACAAACCAGAGCGGCGTATGTATTCCAAAGATCAGCAAGGCAATTTTTGTCCGCCTGTTTTCCACGTACTTAAGGATCATGACACTGTACCATGCAGATAGTCCCAGGGAGTAGGCCCACGAAAGAGGAAAAAGCGGACCGGGAGAAGTACCTTTCGATCCTGCTTCGCCAATCAGAAGTCCGGTCAGAGGATTTGTAATCACCAGTGCGATAAAAAGAACAGAGATAATAATAATGACATTTCGAATTCTCTCTTTCCGCTTCTTTGGAAGTTGGAAAAATGTCAGATAAAAAATGCCGAACAGCCAGGTCCATGCAGCTGTCAGCATAAGGGAAACCTGTAATATATAAGGCTCCAGATTATAATAGGCGGAGCCGAAGATCACAAGCCTGTAAGCGCCGAGTATCAGAAGACTTAAACTGACGAGTATCAGGAGCATCATGTAAATCTGATCCTGATACTGTGTGGTAAGATAGTGTCCGGAGCTGTAACACACAGCCAGAATGATGTTCATCAGCATGATCATCGCGCAGACTGCCGTATGTAGCAGCGCTGGCTCGTCCACATCGTCCTGAAGAATCATAAGGACCATAAGGGTGGCAAAGAGAGCTATCAGCAAGACGAAACAGAACTTGTGGAAGCTCTTACTGCTATAATCGTTCTTTTTTTCCAAATGATCACCCCTCTTATTTTCCTTTGTCAATGCTGAAATACGATAATTCCCAAATCTTGGAACAGTACACTCTTTGTCAGCGGACCTGTCCCTCCTCTGTGTCGTATATTTCTGATACTGTGTATTATTGTATCATGGTCGTTTCACGCAGATCTAACAATTGTTAATCCGGGAGTTCCGTTGTAAAGCATAGCCACAACCCAAGAAGAAACTTCAGGATCGTATCAATAATCCAAGGTTGATGCTGGCCTCCTTTCCGGCAGGTCATTCCCATGTGCTGTTTCATGTATCCTGCTGCACCTGACGCTGTTCTACTGTTCATTTTACCTCCTTAGTGCCTGATTGATAGTTCCTGACCGTATCAGAAAAAAAAGACATTCCAAAGAATTTCTCTTTAGGAATGCCTTTTTATTAAAATAATCTTTTGCAAATGCAACAATCTCGAAAAATCTGTTGCACTCGTGTTGCACTTTAAGAGCAAAAAAGCCTTAGAACCCGCGTAGTTATGCGGT
>ONXK01000180.1:0-4053 GCA_900321785.1 uncultured Lachnospiraceae bacterium
GATCTGGGATGTACGGGATACGATTCCCTCCTGGAAGCTGTTTTCCTCGCCTTCCTTGTCCGGAAATGCTTCGTGGACCCATTTTGCCTTATCCCCGGCAGTATACAGAATGCAGCCGTTCTCCAGAGCGGATACAAAGGCCAGGACACAAATATCCATATCCGTGTTTTCGCAATATTCTTTGATCCTGACCCGGATATCAAGCGTATCCTGCCGGTAGCTCTCTATGTCAGAGACATTGACGCGGCCGAAAACCGTGCGCAGGCCTGCAATATTGCGGAAGATCATGTCATGGCTGATCATCTCATTGACCATCTTTTCCCTGACTTCTGTATCCAAAGAGAACAATTCTCTGGCAAAATCTTCCAGGCGAAGATCGGCGATCGCGGCCAGAATGTTGGCGGTCTCGATATCGCGCTGCGTTGTTGTGGGCGTCTGCAGGTTGACGGTCTCCGACAGAATGCCGCCCAGAAGCAGGCCAGCCAGTTCCCTGGTAAAAGGGACCATGTTTTCACGGAAAATCGTGGCAATGATCGTGGATGTCGCACCCACGATCTCATTGCGGAAATCCACAGGGCGGGGCGTGGAGAAATCGGCCACACGGTGGTGGTCGATGACTTCCAGCACCGGGGCATCCACGATTCCGCTCACCGACTCCTGAAACTGGTTGTGGTCGATCAGGATCATCCGCTTATTGTGATAATTCATCATATGATAACGGGTTACATAGCCGACCAGATGGTTTTCCAGATCCACGACCGGATAGGACCGGAATCTGGAAGCAGACAGCTTCTTGCTCACATCGTCCGCGATCTCATTTGTATAAAAGCAGACCACCTTCCTGCGCATGATGTACTTGACAGGAGGCGCCAGATATAGATAGCGGCTGGTATTCATTGCCCCGCAGCCTGAAATGACAATGGGGCAATGGTATTCCTTCGCTATTGCGAGCACTTCTTCGTCCACTTCCGCATTCCTGAGCAGGACCAGCATTCCCGCGCCCTGACGGATGAGTTCCACCATGGCATGCTTCTCGTTGCCGGAGATCACGATCCGTCCCCTTGCATCGCAGTCGATCAGCTTTTCCTCATTGTTGCGCGTCAGAATGCCGATCGCGCCGTCAAGGTTCCTCTCGGGATCATCATAGATAACTTTGCCATTTACGGAGGCGGCAAAGTATTCCGTCGGTGTATCACGGAGAATGCCGCGGCTGTCATGGGTATCCCCCAGCGCAAGCCTGGCAATATCGCTCTTGGAGATCCATCCGATCAGAGTGCCCTTTTCATCCGTGATGCCGAAGGATTCTCTTCCGTTCTCTTCCATTTTCCGCACAGCCTCGAGGATCGAAGTATCTTCGGAGATGGAAATCGGCTCATCCAGATCGATCTCATTCATATTGACTCTTGCGGTCTCCAGGAGATGCGGTTTTTTAAAATGAAACCGCTTCAGCAGGTATTTGCATTCCACATTGACCCGGCCCAGACGGCAGGGTACCGCATCCATTCCCTGCGCCCGCTTGAAAAAGGCATAACCGATCGCTGATACAATGCAGTCTGTATCAGGCTTCTGATGACCTGTAACATAAACTCTGTTGTCCTGTGCCATAAAACCTCCAGTTAAGAATCTGCAGCAAAACAAGCTGATCATTTTCAAATGATCCGTTCATTCTGCTGCAGCTCCATGAATAATGCATGCCGAGTCAGATCATCGGTCAAAAAAACAAATCCTGAAATCAAAGCTTGAAATCAACGTTTGAAATCAACGTTTGAAATCAACGGTTAAAAATCGAAGCTTCAGATCGCAGCCAGCGCCTGCTCAAGATCGGCAAGAATATCCTTGCTGCTCTCAAGGCCACAGGAGAGGCGGATCAGATCAGGGGAGACGCCGCCTGCCTTCAGCTCCTCATCGGAGAGCTGTCTGTGGGTGGAGGAAGCGGGATGAAGCACACAGGTGTGGGCATCCGCCACATGAGTGGCGATCATGCCGATCTTCAGATGCTTCATGAATTCCTCTGCCGCTTTGCGGCCGCCCTTGACGCCGAAGGAAACCACACCGCAGGTGCCGTTGGGCATATATTTCTTTCCTCTCTCATAGTATTTGTTGGAGGGAAGACCGGGATAGTTGACCCATGCCACCTTTTCGTGGGCTTCGAGGAACTCCGCGACCTTCTGGCCGTTTTCACAGTGACGGGGCATGCGGACCGCGAGGGATTCGAGTCCCAGGTTCAGGAAAAAGGCGTTCATGGGTGCCTGGATGGATCCCAGATCGCGCATGAGCTGTGCTGTCGCCTTGGTGATATAGGCACCGCCCTGTCCAAACTTCTCCGCATAGGTGATCCCGTGATAGGACTCATCCGGAGTCGTGAGACCGGGGAACTTGTCAGCGTGCGCCATCCAGTCAAAATTGCCGCTGTCCACGATACAGCCGCCGACTGCAGCGTCATGGCCGTCCATATACTTTGTGGTGGAGTGGACAACGATATCCGCGCCCCACTCGAAGGGACGGCAGTTGATAGGCGTCGCGAAAGTATTGTCGATGATGAGCGGAACTCCATGGGCATGGGCCGCCTTGGCAAAGCGCTCGATGTCAAAGACGATCAGGGCAGGGTTGGCCAGGGTCTCGCCGAAGACCGCCTTGGTATTGGGGCGGAATGCTGCCTCCAGCTCTTCGTCGGAGCAGTCGGGATCCACGAATGTGAATTCAATGCCCATGCGGCGCATAGTGACGTTAAAGAGATTGAAAGTGCCGCCGTAGATAGTGGAGGAGGCCACGACGTGATCTCCGCATCCAGCCAGGTTGAAGACAGAGAAGAAGGAAGCCGCCTGACCGGAACTGGTCAGCATAGCCGCCGTGCCGCCTTCCAGTGCGGCAATCTTGGCAGCGACCATGTCGTTGGTCGGATTCTGCAGTCTTGTGTAGAAATAGCCCTCTGCCTCGAGGTCAAAGAGTTTACCCATATCCTCACTGGTGTCATATTTGAATGTAGTACTCTGAATGATGGGGATCATCCTGGACTCGCCGTTTTTCGGCTCATATCCTGCCTGAATGCACATTGTATCTCGTTCCATTTTTTTACCTCCTGCGTATTGCTTTCTATATCCAAGCCGGGACAGCGCTCAGAGTGCATGCGGCTTCAATATCATTATCTATTATATCAGAGAGAAGCGGATTTTTCGGTACAGGCTTTGACACACTCAAAGACAGCGCTGCGGAAGCCCTTTTCCTCCAGTACACGGACCGCCTCGATCGTCGTTCCTGCTGGAGAAGTTACCATATCCTTGAGTTCTCCGGGATGTTTTCCGGTATCAAGGACCATCTTTGCGCTCCCCAGGACTGCCTGCGAGGCAAACTTGTAGGCCATGGCACGGGGCATGCCGCCCTGTACAGCCGCATCCGCCATTGCCTCAATAAACATAAAGACATAGGCGGGCGAACTGCCGCTGACAGCTGTCACAACGTCAAAGAGCTTTTCGCTGACCTGTTCCACCTCACCGAAGGCTGCACACAGGCTGCAGACTGTCTCCATCTCTTCCTTTGAGACACGATCGTTGGAGCATGCAGCGGTCATGCCGGCTCCCACCAGCGCCGGTGTATTAGGCATCAGGCGGACCAGACGGACAGGATATGTTCCGAAGCGCTCCTCGATCCAGGATATGCTGCGGCCTGCCGCAATGCTGACAAAAAGATGATCCGGACCTGCCGCATCCCGAATGCCGAAAATAACATCCTCCAGAAACTGCGGCTTAACGGTCAGAAAGATTATATCGGACTTTTTGACCACTTCCGTGTTGTCGTCGGTCACACAAATCCCGTTCAGCGCCTGCACATTTTCACGGGCCCGGGCGGAAAGATCCGCACCCGTAATATCCTGCGGCTGAACGAGGCCGGAAGCGATGATTCCCCGGATTATGGCGCCCGCCATATTTCCGCAGCCGATAAAACCCAGTTTCATAACGTTACCTCCTGTGCTTAAATGTGGTATAGTTACAGAGCACACCTTACTTTGTATTCAAAGAAGAAAAACTATGAAAAAACAACTACTGCCGGCATCCG
>ONXK01000180.1:4073-7517 GCA_900321785.1 uncultured Lachnospiraceae bacterium
CGCTTCAGAAGAATCGGATGCATCCGGGACATCCCCTGCTGCCCCCAAAAATAACAGCGCTGAAGCGCTGACCGCCGATTCGATCCGCAAAGAAGCAGAACGGATCTCCGATACATATCATGTGCAGATTCTTTATGGGGACCTTGTGCCGCTGTCCTATAAGGATTATACAGTCAGCACCCTTTCCGATCCCGAAAAGATACTCGACGCGCTCGGGGTTCTTGACCGGACATTGTCCATCTACCCGCCGGGTTTCTTTTCTTCCGTAAAGGAAGGCTATTGTGATTCCATCAACATCTGTCTGGCGCAGAACCTGCGTGTGATCAGCATGCGGCCGAATCTGGAAACTGCCGGCGCCTTTACAACCGTACAGGACGACGCCGTCTGGCTGGTCCTCAATGCAGACGAAGCATTGCAGCCCGGATCTCTGATCCATGAACTTACACACGTCACCGATTACAGGCTTCTGGGAATGCATCAGCTTGAAGAGTCTGAATGGAACAGGCTCAACCCCTCGGGCTTTTCCTATTTCAACGCCTACCTGGACGAAGACGGAAATGATCTCCGCCTGACCGGCAGCAGGGAATACACCGCACTCTTCGAAGAACTTCCCGACCGGATCTGGTTCTGGGATCCCTACGGCAAAACATTTGCCATGGAGGACCGCGCCCGGCTGATGGAAATACTGCTCGAAAACGCGGTGCCCGGCTCTGCGGAAAATGTGTCCCATGACAGCACGGCCTTTGACAGCAGGTCCCGGAACAGTGCGGCCGGCATCAGCACATCTGCCACCCCCGCAGTAAAAGATGCCCGGAACAGGTTTTTGTCCTCTCCCCATGTCCGCACCAAGTACCGCTTTTATTTCTACACACTCCGTCAGGCCTTCGAAAGAGCAGGATGGCCGCAGGAAACGGTCTGGGAATCGGAACTCAAGAGTGCAGTGAATGCAGAGAAAAACACGCCCTGAGTCTTCTCTTCAGCGTTCACAAACATGTATGATGAAAAAAACTACGCGCTGCTACGCGCTTACACGCTCCCAGCCCGCTCCAAACATTTAGATCCTGTCCAGGAGCTCGCTCACGCCGCGTACGATTCCTTCCGCGGCCTCCTGCACCTGCTGCGGCGCATGGGTAAGCGTGTAGGGATGATCGACGCTCTTCAGGAGCGGCAGATCATTGAAGGAATCTCCTATTCCGTACATCTCCTCAATGGAAAAAGCCTTGCGGACGACCTCGACGCCGCTTCCCTTGGAACACCCTTTGGGAACCACATCTACATGGGTCACATTCTGAAATGCCGTGACTTCCTCTCCATAAAGCGCATTGATCTCCGCCGCGGCTTCCGCGGCGGTTTTTTCGTCCGGTGCCGCTATGGAAATGCCGTATACATGGGCATCCCTGAGTTCATCGATGGAATCAATGTGTGTCTGCAGATAATTTGCTTCGAGGAAAGTGTAGACCGTATCATTTGCCTGAAAAACAGCACGCATGGCTGGTGTATAGCGGTCGTGAATGCTCTTTACGGTCTCCAGGGACAGACATTTGCGGAAAAGGACATTTTCCTCTCCGTCAACGACCAGAGCTCCGCTCGCCAGAATATAAAAATCCGGACGCATCCAGGGACCGATGACATCGCGCACACCGACAAGCGATCGTCCGGTACAGATTCCGAACAGGCCGCCTCTCTGCTGAAAATATACGATCCCGAAAATATCCGCCGCACGCATGGGTTCCTCATCTCCCATAAAATACAGGGTATTGTCGAAATCACTGGCCACGGCCCTTCCCTGTGAACGGCCCTTTGTATCCGCCGGATCTGCCGGCTGTCTGCTGCTTATATCCATCATAAAGTTTCTACCAATCTTTCAATAATCTACTTTCATCAGGCACAGTCCCTTTGCCGGTGCTGTGGGGCCGGCCTTCCTGCGGTCCTTTGCCTCGATGATGCCGGCAACATCCCCCGGCTCAATCTCCCCGAAGCCGACCCGGAGCAGGGTCCCCACCATGATACGGACCATGTGCTGCAAAAAGCCGTTTCCGTGCACATAAATACGGATATAAGAACCGCTGTCCTCAATGCGGATCACGTCCACGACGCGGATCGTCGGTTTTTTCATCTTTGTGTTTCCGCAGAAGCTCTTGAAATCATGCATTCCGATCATGTATTCCGCAGCATCCCGCATCCTGTCAAGATCCGGTGCCCTGTCAAGGACATACACATAACGCCTGTCAAATACAGGCTTTGAGCTTCCGTACCAGCAGGTGTAGCGGTAGGTCTTGCCCCTTGCTTTGAAGCGGCTGTGAAATCTGTCCGCACAGACCTTGACGTCATTGACACTGATGTCCTCGGGAAGATAGCGGTTCATATAGAGCTGGATCTCCTCCTCGCTCATGTCCGTATCCAGCAGAACATTGCAGGTCATTGCCCTTGCATGCACACCGGCATCTGTCCGGCCGGCGCCGATCACGGTGACCGGATCCGCGGGATCTCTGTCCGTCATTCTGGTCAGAACCGCCTCCAGTCTTCCCTGGATGGTCATATCTGTTTCCTGCTGGTGTTCCCAGCCGAAATATCTGGTGCCGTCATAGCTGACGATCATCTTGAAATTTCTGATCATAAGGGTCGAAATGAACTCCTCTTCTGTCTTCCTGTTTTTTCAGGGATGACAGGACTTACGGGCAAGTCCTGCGCACAACACTGCCACAGCAAGGCAGCCGTCTGCATTAAAGATCTGTATCCGCCGTCTCCTGTGCCTCCCGCCTGTAATCTTTGAGCAGGTCTGCCAGCGTGTCCGCATTGCGGTCCTTGTCCATGATCATCAGTCGGAAAGTATCTCTGAAGAGCAGCCGGATCGCAGGTTTATCTACGGTATATTTAACAAGCCAGCGGTCTGTGGAGTCCTTGGCTTTGGCGCGAATGACGGCTTTGATCTCCCGGTAAGGAAGATATTCCCAGTTTAGACCGTCGGGAAAAAAGACAGCCTCCCTGCCGGCCTTGAACTGTTCGATACTCAAAGCTAAACAAATCCATAAATCGTTTTCCTTTATAATACTTGTGGCTATGGGCAGGTGCCCGCAAACATGTATGATGAAAACCATGGGCAGCTGCCCGCAAACATGTATGATGAAAACCATGGGCAGCTGCCCGCAAACATGTATGATGAAAACTACGCGCTGCTTCGCGCCTCCCGCGCTTCCGCATCGCTCCAAACATTCGGATTCCGCTCGTTTTGCGCGATAAGCATGCGCAAAACGGCTTCTTCCTCATGTTTTGGCGCTCGTCAAATGTCTGCAAATGCTCGTGCAAGCCCGGCATTTGCAGACGCTTGACTCGCTGTTTTCATCATACCACACCTGCACTCCCTGCGCAAAAAGCAATATAAAGATGCCTGGGCAAAGGAAGCTCTGGTTACAAGTCACACCCGCATCAGACACTTTGCTGTTT
>ONXK01000181.1 GCA_900321785.1 uncultured Lachnospiraceae bacterium
ACATCCAAATATCTGAGCGGGGATCAGCAGGAAAAACTGACGAAAAAGATTCGGGAAGCCCTGCTCGCAGTGGATGACTGAGAGACGAGAGATAAGAACCGGAAGACAGGGAAGGCAAAGAGAAAACAACAGAGGAAATAATGGAGATGATAAAGGAGGAAACACGGGGCAGCCCATGTTTCCTCCTTATTTCTTTTAAAACATTTTCGGTATTTACATTATTATGCCTCCGCCGATCACACAGTCGTTTTCGTCGTAGAAGACAGAAGACTGTCCGGGAGCGGCGGCCCGGACGGGATCGTCGAAGGTGATCCGCAGTAATCCGTCGTCCAGCATTTCCAGCAGCGCCGGAGCTGCTGCATGATGATAACGGACTTTTGCCCGTGCACGGAGCTGTTCACCGGCAGCCATGCCGGGGATGGAGAGGAAGTTTACATCTCTGACCGTTACGACATTTTTGAACAGGGCGGGCTCATCGGAGAGCACGACTTCGTTTGAAAGGGCGCGGATTTCTTTGACATAAATTGGGCGGCCCATGGCGATACCCAGACCCTTTCTCTGGCCGATCGTGTAGTGGGTGATGCCTTTGTGGGTACCGAGGATATTTCCGTTCTCATCCACAAAGTTTCCGCTTCCGGGAACCTGCATAAGAGAATCTGCGGCACTGTGGCCAGACGCCGCACTGTTTTTCTTTTTTGTGTATTCTTCGATAAAATCGGCGTAATGACCGTCTGTCACAAAACAGATTTCCTGGGAATCCGGTTTATGCGCTACAGGAAGGGAAGCTTCCTGCGCAATCTGACGGACCTGGTCCTTTGCGTAATCCCCCAGAGGCATGAGGGTCGCAGCAAGCTGTTCCTGTGTGAGTTTATAGAGCATGTAGGTCTGGTCCTTGGCGGCATAAAGCGCCTTTTTGACCGTGTACCTGCCGTTCTCCAGCTGTACAACATGTGCGTAGTGTCCGGTGGCTATATAGTCCGCCTGCATCACTTTTGCCGCGTAAAGCATCTTTTCCCATTTCAGGAAGCGGTTGCATTCGATACAGGGATTGGGCGTCTGGCCGCTGAGATAGCTGCGCACAAAGGGATCGACAACGGTTCTTGCAAAATCGCTGACGCAGTTGAGGGGATAAAAGCGGATGCCCAGTGCCTCCGACACCCTTCGGGCGTCGTCGATCTCACAGCATCTGCCGTCGGTGCCGTCATCAGGAGCCCAGGTGCGCAGCGTCACGCCGCACACTTCATATCCTTCCTTTTTCAGGAGATAGGCTGTTACGGCGCTGTCCACACCTCCGGACATGCCGACTAATACTTTTTTCATATTTGTGATATGACCTCCCGTTTACAAAATGTATGATTCCGCTCTTTACTGCATACCTGTGGTCTGAGGGAGAGAAATGAGTGGTGACATTTCTCCGCGGGAAAGAACTGTCAGGCGCCGGGTTGCCCGGGAGAGAGCTGTGTAGAGCCGGTGGCGGGAAAGCGCAGTATCCGGATATTGTTCTTTATTGCAGTCGGGCAGGATCACGCCGTCAAACTCCAGGCCCTTGGCGTGGGCAAGGGTGATCAGGAAAACACCCTTCTCCGGCAGACTGTCGCCGGAGCGGATGACAGGAAAATCTTCGCCGAGCAGGGCAGAGGTCTTTTCCATACTGCGCGCACCGGCGCAGATGACGGCCGTAAGGCCTTCCTGCTCCTTTGCGTCTTCGACAGCCCGGAGCAGTTTTTCGGAATACTGATCTCTGTCGGCGCAGGCACAGAAAACAGGTTCGTTGCCGGAAGGCTGCACGGAGGATACAAGGATCTTCTGCTCTTCGGGCAGGAGGCCTGCAAACAGATCCGTGATCTCGGGTGAGGACCGGTAGCTGGTTGTCAGGAAGAGCTCGGTGACATCATGGAAGAGCGCGTGGATCTGTGAGAAACTGACGGTTCCCTCCCGGATTGCCTGGTATTCATCTCCCAGCAGCATGAATCTTGCGCGGGGATAGTATTTGCGAAGCACCATCAGCTGGGCGGGAGTGTAGTCCTGGACTTCGTCGACCATGACGTATTTTGTGCGCAGATCGCGCTGGCCTGTAAGCAGCATTTTCAGATACAGCCACTCGATATCTGAGAGTTTCTCTTTACCCAGCAGGCGGGAGCCGATCCGGTCGATATCCAGCCACTGACAGGAATTGATCGCCTGGAAAGCGCCGCCGTACTGGCTCTGGATACGGTTGTCCTCCGCACGGGAGGCAGCTGTGTCCGCAAAGCGGACATTTTTTTCTTCAGAGGCAGAACTGCCGTCGGAAGCAGCTTCATCTGCATTTTCCCGCATCTCATCTTCATCGCGCTCTTTGCGCCGGATTTCATGCTTGGCGATCTCCTTCAGATCATCGATCACGATCTGTACCAGCCGCTCGCCTGTCGGGATCTCGGGGTGCTCCGACAGAACATCGGCAATACGTTTCTGCGAGAGGACTCTTATGTTCTTCTGGTGGATGGAGTGAAGATCTTCGGGCTCAAGACGAAGTCCGGGCAGTTTTTCCTCCATCATGTGAAGGGATTCCGGCAGAGTCCGGAATCCGGAGCCTGTACTGATTCCTCTCCTTCGGGAGACGCCTGCCATGGCCAGAAACTCTTTCCAGGTTACGGAGACAGGGTTCATTTCTCCCATATCCGGAAGAACCTGGTCAATGTAGCGGCGGAAAATAGGGTTCAATGTCATCAGGACGACCTCATCGGGCCGGAGTGTGTCGCGCTGGCGGTAAAAGAGCCATGCGATGCGCTGTAGAAGGACGCTGGTTTTGCCGCTTCCGGCGATGCCGTTGACGAGAAGGACAGGGACGTTTTTGTATCGTACCACTGCATTCTGTTCCTTCTGGATCGTCGCAGTGATCGCCTGCATCTTGTCACTTCTCTGCCTTGTCAGAGAACGGATGAGAAGCGGGTCTTCAATTGCGATCTGCGTGTCAAAAAAGGCATGCAGGCGGTCTTCGGACAGCTCAAACTGACGCCGCAAAAGCAGGTCGACATCAATGCGCCGGTCTTCGACAGTATAAAAAGTCCTGCCGTTATCCTGATTGTAGTATGTCTCGGCGACAGGAGAACGCCAGTCGATCACCAGAGGTTCATGCAGATTTTCGGAAACACCTGTACTGCCGATATAGTATTCCTCGGGATCCTCGTCGGGGTCGAACTGAAGCTGCACTTTGGCAAAATAGGGCGCTTTCAGAAGGCGCTTGACCCGTCCCAGCTTTTCCGCAGCCGTGTCGCGGTCGATATTGTACTGGTCAATGGCGTGGTTCATAACCTCGAATTCAATATAGGTCTCCATTGAATCCGAATCTCCGTCAAAATTCAGAGCCAGATTTTCCCGGATGTCCAGCTTCTCTGCAGCGGCTTTCTCCGCGATCGAGCTGATCCTGTCTTCCAGGCCGGCTTCCATTGTCTTCAGCTTATGATGCACCTCTGACAAATGGGCCTGTTCCTGTGCAAAGACAGCCTTTTCTTTTTCCTGTATGAGATCTGTCTTCTCAGAAGATATATCATTCATTTTCTTCAAAAGACTCCTCCTTTATTATTTCTATATGATAAACACATCCCTGCGGGCTGCGTATAGAATCGATTTTTCTATTATAAACGATGAGAAAGAGAAAGTCCAAAATGCACACTATTTTCAGCAGGGGCTGTAACGAGGGATTTCTCTTGCTGTGCACATTATGTCGATGATATGATAAGAAATTGGGGGAATTGGGGAATTGGGGACGGTCCTTTTGTATCTGTCCCCATTGTTCCGGTTCAGGACAAGGGGACAGATACAAAAGGACCGTCCCCGAGTGTGCTCAGTGTGACAGAAGGCAGGACAAATGGCAGAAAAAACGACAGAACAGTATGCAAAAGAATCTTTTTTTACAAAGGACAGAGCCTTTTACAGGCAGCTGTTTTCAATATTTACCATGGTGGCACTGCAGAATCTGGTGGCATACAGTGTGAATATGATCGACAACGTCATGATGGGAAGCTATTCACAGACAGCGCTGTCAGGCGCGGCGAC
>ONXK01000100.1 GCA_900321785.1 uncultured Lachnospiraceae bacterium
TTTTTCTGATAAATGGTTTCATATAAAGATGCCTCATTGTCTTCTGCGGGGCCGCACCGCCCTCTTCCTGCCGTCCTCGGGCATTATAGAAGTCTTCCTGATGGTTTTATTAACCCTGTTATCAAGACGTGTGAGTATGCCCTCCAGCGAAGTAAACACACCATCGCCGGTCGAGGCGGCGGCTGCCTGTCTGCCCAGAAGAAGGTAGGGAAGACGGCGTGTTGACCATTCCAGACGCAGCATGGCGATCACGAAATAGATGATCGCTCCCGCCATAAAGCCGGTACCGAAATAAGCAGTATCTCCATATACTGCCTGCCAGATCGTGACTGCGTTTGCCACGATGGCAAAAGCGGCTGTCGCCGCAAGAGAGCCGACATAATCTTCAAAGTACAGAAGGATCAGCATCATGGCATTGGCAATGGCGTAAAGGCCGTATCCTACACCTTGCCCAGGTCCATCATTCCCAGCGGCAGGATATCCATGATAAAGCCGCCGAATACGATAAACAGGATCGTGCTGATGATCTGGCGGTAGCCGCAGTAGGAAAGCTCGCGGCTGAGTACCTCGACCATCCTGTCCTCGGCCGCCTCGATATCCTTGATCGAACCGCCGTCATTGTAGAGGCTGTAATACTGCCTGTATTCCGGATAAAAACGCACCTCCACCGATGTCACAAAGCTGATCGTTGTGATCAGGATGGAAAAAAATGCTGTCAGTGAAGGAATATCATAACTGGGTGCCGCAAAGAAGAGCCCCATGATCTTTTTGTGAAGCGGGCCGAAATACATGATCACCAGGTGACCGTAGAGTCCCAGGTTTACACACACACCGGTCAGGGCCAGAGCGCGGCATTTATCAAACCACTGCAGATAAGTAAAAGGACTTCCCTCTCCGTGGGGAAAATATCCCAGCATCAGAACATAATACCAGATACTCATAATGCCGTAGGACAGGATCACACAGAACATCAGGCTCAGGACTGTCCCGTACCCGACAAAGGCCAGCACTAGCGCAAGAAGAAATCCTGTCAGCATGGATGCTCCAAAGCCCATGGCGATCGCACGGTAATCCTTGAGCGCCGACAGATAATTCATCTGTGTCCAGACCACGATCATGGTAAGTGCAAACCACATACTCACGATCCAATAGACAGGCGGAATCCCCGCAAAGAGGAGCACGATTCCGTATACGACAAAGCAGCACGGCAGCATGACTGCCAGCGCTCCGTAAAAGGACGGCATGACCCGCTCCTTTTTCCCCTCATAGAGCATATCCGATATGTATCTGGTGAGGATCATATTCATAAAACTGGTAACGAACAGAGAGACCAGAAGACTGTATGTCAGCATGCAGTTCATGATCTCCCGGTCATGCTGGGCCATTCCCGCAACCTGCGAGACAAAAGAGATTCCCAGCAGAAGGCACACTCCCATGACCATGGGGCCAATGGCTACCGCGCCCGCGTAGGCGTATGCACGGCAGAGGTTCAGCATACCTTTTTTCTGAAAAAGCCTGTTCAGGCTAAAGCCTATCCCAGCCATCCTTTCTGTCAACCTCCGGGTTTTCCGGCAGCTTGTCACAATGCCGACAGCCGCCTGTCATCATTCAATCCTTCCATCTTCTGAACACCTCATCATAAGTGTCCAGATAATTGGCGATCATGTCTTCGTGTCGGAAGAAGGCCTGCGCCCTCTTTTTGCCGATGCGGCCCATCTGCAGGCGTCGTGCACTGTTGCGGCACAGATCCTCCATTGCCCGGGCAAGGGCATGCGGCTGCATGGGCGGAACACAGTAGCCTGCCTGTCCGAAATGGTCCTCTCCCTCGCCGTAGATCAGTTCCTTGCAGCAGCCCACGTCTGTCGTGACACAGGGCCGGCCGGCCGCAAAGGACTCCAGAACGGAGAGGGGCTGGCCCTCTGAAATACTTGAAAGGACCGTAAAGTCAAAGTCTCCCATATAATCCAGCACATTGATAGTGCCCATAAAGACCGCGTTCCGGATATGGAGCTGCCGCGCGAGTTCCCGGCACTCCAGCGCATAATCGTGATCGTCTTCAGGACCTGCGATAAAGAGCTTTACACCCGGGATATTGCGCTCCACCTCGGCAAAGGCGTAGAGCATAGTCTTGACATCCTTGATGGGAGCAAGGCGCAGGATCGCTCCGATGTGGATCGGACCGCCGGGCAGTCTCTCGGGAATCCCCGCAAACCGGTCAAAGTGGATACCGTTTGCAACCGCCCGGCACTTGGCGGGATCCGCACCGATCTCGATCTGCGTCCGGCTTGCTCTCGCGAACAGACTTGTCACCATCGTTGCCCCGTCGTAGGCAGCGGAGGACAGCATGTAGAAAAAGCTGATCCACATATCCTTGAAGTCCGGCAGGACCCAGTTTGCCCGGATGATCTCCTCTTCTCTTTCACGGGTATAGATCCCGTGCTCGGTCAGAAGAAAGGGTACTTTGTATTTATAACTTCCAAGCCTTGCAAGGACACCTGCGTATCCTGTGGCGATGGTGTGATACACATCCGCCTGCGGCACATCACAGCACAGCACGTGCAGGAGGGGCAGCAGCATGGAACGGACTGTGTGGAAAAAATCCGAAAAGGCAGTATAGGGATATTTTTCCCTGCAGATATCCGCCAGAATATCCACAAAGTACTCGCTGGCCAAAAAATCGACCGGAGAGATCCCCCTGTCCTGAAAGATATAAAAGAGCTTCTCCCAGTCGGGGCGCGCGCATTCGACCAGGGCGTGAAGAGCCTTCAGCTCGTCCTCGTCAAAATGCAGCGTCCTGCCGGATTTTCTGCCGACAGGCGCAGCTGTCAGAGAGATTTCCTTCACTTCCACGACATTGTCAGGAAGCGTATATCGGAACTTGCCGTTCTGGGACGGGTCGGCGTTGATCGCCCATACCACGAACTCGTGCTGGGGCATTGCCTGTATATATTGATGCATCCAGGAGGAGACGCCGCCCGTCACATAGGGGTAGCAGCCCTCCAGAATCACACATATTCGCATAATATCTACTCCAAGCTCTGGACTTATTTGCTGATACTGATCGTCATTTCCGGGGATGCCGCCTTTACCAGGTAGAGGCCGTCAGCAGCCCTGGAGACGGTCCCTCCGGTCACATGTCCCGGTCTTCCCTCGTTGAGGCGGAGATAGAACCAGGCCTCATCATTGAATCCGCCCAGAGAGATCTTCAGGCCGGACGCCGTATGCTCGCGGCGGATCTGCAGACCGTCATAGCGCTGGACAGCGCCTGCCAGTTCACTGCCGGTGAGATTGCGCATCTGAGGAAGCGCCTTGTTGAGCCATTCCACATAGTCGGTCAGGCGGGAGAAGAGTTCCTGCCAGCCCAGTGCCGCACCGCGGTCAGTATCCAGAACATCGTCAGGATGCTGGAAATGGGTGTTGACACAGTGGAAGTAGAGTTCACTCATCGCTGCCGTGCGCATATAATCATCCAGAACATATCCGGAAATGATCCTGGGCGTCTGGATCATTCCGTCTTCTGTGACCGTAAAATCCTGATCATAGGAGACATCGTTGTCATCCGGAAGATAGAGACTGGCGATGGCACGGATCTCCGGGAAATCCTCCGCCAGAAGCCTGCGTCCCTCTTCGGAGATAATATTTGAAGGCGGGACATAGACATGAAACTCCTCATTGGGGAAGAGATCATGACAGAAATCGGACAGTTCGGTCATGGCATTGCGCATAGCGTCAACACTGACCCACTGCCGATAGGAATCATACTGTCCGATATAATCGAAGTTTTCGGGGACCAGCGGCATGTGATTGTATCCGTGGAAGCCGAGCTCTCCGCCCTCTCGAAGGAGCATGTTTCCGAAATACTGGAAACGCTGGATATCCTTGTTGCGGGGGAAAACGCCGTCGACCTGGGCCGAATAGTCCTCGATCACAAGGCCTGTGTAGCGGATATTATACTGTTTGGACAGGTTATAGACATCCTTCCACCAGTGGTGCGTATAGAAGTCTTTAATGTCCATGCCGTAATCCTTCTGGATAAACTGGCTGTCTCCTTCCGGTACGGGAGACGGAAAATCGTCGATATAAAAAGTCGATCCGTTGATGACCGGCCAGACGCAGTCATCCTGCAGAAGGGAGTAGGCAGCACAATGAAAGCCCCTGTAGGCTTTTTCCAGAAAACTCAGGTTGTCAAAGACGAGCGTGCCGTTTCCCAGAGCTCTTCTCCAGATCAGAGGTGTGTCGGAAGCCCCGGCCGCCTCCAGAAAGACTTCACAGCTGCCGTCAAGGGTGACGTCCAGGGAGGACTCATAGGCATCCATGATGGAAAGATCCCGGCTGCTGCCGGGCATAATATTTTTTGTAAAATGCAGCCCTTCAACCTTTGCCAGCGAATTTTTGACAGACGTGATCCCCAGATGAGAAGAGATCGAAAGGAAGGTCTCCTCATTATAAGGAGGATAGAGAAAAAGAAGGGAATGTCCCTGTATGACCCAGTCCAGAAGAGAGGTCAGGCTGCCCTTCATAACGCTCAGATCCGTCACGGACAGAACCGCGATATCCTTTCCCTCAAGGTCGGCCTGCGTGAATTCAGCGGCCTTTTTCTCAACAAAAGGAATCCTCATCTGACTGAGGATCGCACTCATCTCTCTCCTGCCGTCTTTTCCGGTACTGTCTGTATCCCAGATCAGGATCGTTCCGGCATCCTCAGGCGTGACGGTCCCCTTGAGGTCGCCGTCTTCGAGAATCGTCACATTGCTGCGCTTGACTCCGTAAAGGACACTTCTGCCCACAGAGAGAACAACAGCAAACATCAATGTATATATTACAAGAATTTCCAGCAGCCATATAAAGCGCGGTTTTCTTTTTCGTTTCATAGTGAACCCGTATTAAATCATTCCTTATCACTGTCCACAGTTCCCCGGGAACCGTGTGCAGAAGCCTTCATCCTCGACCGAAACACCTGTGTTCCGTCTCAGGCACTCCAGAACGCGATCTGGTCTCTGGCGGCAGGAGACAGATAAATTCCCCTGCTGCGCACATCCCGGATCACCCCGGCAAGACCCTTGCCGTCGCGCTCCGCCGCCTTCGCCCGGAGGATCAGCATATAGCCGTCTTCTGAATCCGGAATTTCCTCAAGAAGCTTTCTTCCGGCCGCTTCCGCAGTCTCTGTATCCCCCTGCTGCAGACATATATCGCCCAGCCTTTTCACCAGAGATACTCTCTTTCGGTGAATATCCCTGATCTGCGGAGTTTCCCCCGTACCTGCAGATGGGTGAAGTCCGCGGCTCCCTGTTTCCTGCCAGGACAGATAGTTCAGAAGTTCCTCGATCATAGCGCGGCAATGGGCGAGGCGCTCCTCCTTTTCACTGCTGTCCGGGATCGAAGTGCCAAGATATTCTTCATCGAGGTCTGCGTATTCCAGCAGCACTTTGGGGTTGGAGGGATTCTTCTGATAGACAGCTTCCATCCGTGCGATGCGCTGCGTATATTCGCTCCTGAGTTCAACCAGCGCGGTGACAGCATAATGGACCACTTCCGTATCATCGTTTATGCCGGCTGAACGCAGAGGACGTACAAAAGGCGCGGGGCCTTCATGCAGGACAGACAGCAGCAGGCTTCTGCGGCTGGCGGGAGTCCCGGTCTCCAGCACATCTTCGATCGGGAGTACGCCGGACATATCCTTTTTGTCCATCCTGATGCTTCGATAGACCTGATCCGTGATCCCGAAAGGTCCTGTGCCGGCCTCTTCGTCCCCTTTTTCGCCCTCTCGGATATGTATTTCCGCTGCAACAGCACATGCGGGTCCCCACAGGGGAAGGAGAAATACCGCAGGCAGCATGGCAGATGAAAAATGCATCTGTCCCCTTTTCCAGGAAGCCGTCACAAAAAGGGCCCCTGCTATATGGAGTACAATCAAAAGGATCGTCATGACATCACCCTTTCCCGCATAGAGGCACTCTCAAGGGCATCCTGAAACAGCCCGCAGAGGATTGTGAAATGATTCATATACCAGAGACTGAGCTGGTCCTGCTCTGCATGATCAAGTGTCACAATGTATGTGATATTCCTTGCAGCGGACGTTTTTTGTCCAAACATTCTGCTATAGACAACCTGTGCAGCATACATGGGAGCATTCTCGGAAAAATGCGTATTTTTCCATGTTTCCCCATTCTGCAGAGTACGGAACATTTCTCTGCACTGTGTCGTATCGATCGACGGAGGGGCATCCTGATTCCTGCAGCAGGACAAAAGAGAGGCTTTTTTTCCGGCCGGATCCATCTCATAGACAGAGATCGTTTCATTCTTGAGAAGGCGGCGGAAAACATCTACAGCCTCCACGCAGACTGCCTCGGGAGTTCTCTGGGACATCCTGCGTACGGCACTGTAGATCTTCCCATAGCTGTCCTCCTCATTGAGGATCTGCGTCCAGAGATCTTTTCTGTTGGCGACACTGGTGCGGTAGGCTTCGTTGAGGAAGAGGTACTTATTGCGGATCAGCTCATTTTCCTTCATGACCGACCGCATCTCCTGCTCACGTTTCTGGTGTGTATAACCGCTGATTATACCGCCGGTCAGGTAATAGACAAAAGGAATCCAGTTTTCAACATTGTAGAAAAGCAGAAGTCCCGAAATACCGATCTCGTTATAGCGGATCACCAGCATGATGCATTCCAGTATGGCGGCTGCAAATCCTGCTCCGATCCCGTGCATCATACCCATAAGTATGACATAGATCAG
>ONXK01000101.1 GCA_900321785.1 uncultured Lachnospiraceae bacterium
ACTCCGCTGCTGCTCCCTTGTTTGATTCCTTTCGGTATTGATCCTGCCTAGTTCACTGTCTGATAAAGGATGCATCCGCCGCACTGACCGCCTCATTCTCCTGCGAATAGCGCTCCGCACGCATATGGAGATCGTACTTTTCGCGAAGCTGCATGATCGTCTGCATCATCGGGGATGCATGGTGGACATCGAGAGAAGCCTGGTCCTTCCAGCTGTCGATCAGAAGGACAGTCTCCGGGTCATCCATGGAGATAAAATAATTGTATTTGAGGTTCCCTTCTTCAGCCCGGATCGCCGCGGCCGTTCCACTGCTCTCCATCTCCTGCGCGAACTTCTGCGCGTTTCCTTTTACGCCGGTATAATACAGGTTCATTGTGATCGTGCTCATAAAGTAGTGTCTCCTTCGTAGTCTGGCTGTATCTCTCCGTACTTTTTATATTTCTCCGTTTTTAAACCGGTTGATCATCTCAAAGGTGAGGGAAACGCCGTTGTCCTGAACCTGAACCTCATCTCGGGGAATCCAGACGGCTTCCGCCACTTCATTGGTATCATGCACGGCAATTTCATCACTTCCATCGAGGTCACAGATCACGCCGATCATCAGATTAGAGGCAAAACCCCAGGGCTGGGACTTGTAATAGCGGATATTGGCGACCCTGATTCCGGCTTCCTCCATGACCTCCCTGCGAACAGTATCTTCAATCGTCTCGCCGACCTCGACAAAGCCTGCGATCAGGGCAGTCCCTGCGTAGCCATCCTCCTCCCTGGGTTTGTAGCGGATCATCAGGAGTTTGTCCCCGTTCTCCACCGCAATAGTCACCGCCGGCATGACGCGGGGAAAGTCCATATTCCCGCAGGAGGTACACCGGACGCAGCGCATCCTGGGATGCACACTCATGTGTCCGCCGCAGCGGCCGCAGAAACGGTTTCCATTGTACCAGGAAGAGAGCTGGAAAGCTGTCTCCGCACCGAAATAAACATTTTTGGGAAGCGGTTTACTCTCAAAGCCGAAGGGTAAAAAGGTCATCCCCGTAAAGGAAAAGTCCGGGACAAGATCTCCCATGTAAAGAAAGCTGTAATAGCCTGTCTCTCCGACCGAAAACAAATAGACCAGCCTGCCTCCCTTTTCCATTGCTTTTTTGTCTGCCTCTGCATCATCCGGATCAAACCAGTACCCGGCAAAAAGCACCGCCTCCGGCAGGGACATGGCGCCCTCTGCATCCAGACGCATCAGCAGGTTTCTTCCGTTTTTTTCAAAAACGGCCGCCAGATCCCCTGCTTTGGGTGCAATGTTCCGGTATTCATTCGAAAAGACTTCATTGTTGCTCAGTTCATGGATCATATAGTCCCCCATTTAACTGTGTCCGCATCGGTGTTCTGTTCCCTTTATTATAAGGCATACACGCAAGCAAAGCTTTGCCTTGCCCTGCCTGTTTTTCGCAGGTTGTCAAGGGACAGTTCCTCTGACACCTTGCGTTAGATGTGACTCCCCCTCACTCTCCTGCCTTTCAGATCACCACGATCACTTTTCCGAAACTGTGGGTGCTCTCCAGATATGCATGTGCCTCCGGCACCTGCGGCAGGGAGAAGACGCGCTCGGGAGCCGGATCGATCCCGTATTTTGGGACATAGTCCAGCAGAGACTGCAGTCTGGCGGGATCCACGTTCCCTGAATAAAAACTGGTGAGGTAGCCGTTTGCAGGCAGTTCCATGATGGGATCAAAATCGTTGAGGTACCACTGCCCGCCCAGCTGTCCTGTACTGCAGACGATTCCTCCCTCCGCGACATGGGAAAAAGTGTCTCGCAGGGTCGCGGGGCCGATCAGTTCCAGCACGCGGTCGAACTGCCGGTCCGTCTGCAGGACGCCTTCCGAATCGAGAATAACCTGGTCAAATCCTGCTTCCAGCAGCTGCCTCTCCTTTTTCATGCTGCGGGTCGTTCCCGCAACAGCAAGATCCGGCCACCTTCCTTTCAACAGGCGCAGAAAGGCGACGCCCACGCCGCTGGTGGCGCCCCGCACCAGGATCCGGGGCGGCACAGAATTCCCAGTATCTTTCACAGAATCTATGGTAGTTCCCACAGAATCCCCGATCCGCAGGTTCAGCAGGGATCCATAAGCAGTATAATAGGTTTCCGGCAGGGCCGCCAGGGTTTTCCAGCTCAGATCCGTCTGCACAGGGCAGATCTGCTCGTTCGGCAGCAGGGCATACTCGGCATAGCCGCCGTCGAAGGCGCGGCCCATCTCACCCATAATGGAAATGACCTTCTGCCCGACCGGAAGACGTGCGTGATCTGTCGTCTCCGCAATCTCTCCGACACATTCGATTCCCAATATTCTGGGAAAAGAGACACTCGGCGAGAGTCCTTTTCTGGTAAAAATCTCCGAATGATTGATTCCAAATCCGCGGACGCGGACCAGAGACCAGCCCTCCCGGACAGACGGTGTCGGCACTTCTTCATAACACAGCTTCTCCGGTCCTCCCGGCTGGTGGATCACGATTGCTTTCATAAACACTCCTTTTGGGGATCTCTCTGCTGACTCATTGTGTGCAATAAACACTCCTTTCGGGAACCTTTCTGCCGACTCACTGTATGCAATGAGTCGGCAGAAACGTCCCCTTAGCTCACTGACTCATTGTGTGCAATGCGTCAGTAGAAAGGTCCCCATCACTCACTCATCACAGGCGGTCTTCCGCTGCTTTCAGCAGGGCATTGGTGGCAATGGCAAGCCCCGCGGACAGAAGGCTGCCCCACAGGATCCTGGCCATGTTCATGGTGCGCAGGCCATCGAACAGAAGCGTCCCCAGGCCTCCGGCATTGATGGAGGCGGCAATGGTGCCGATCCCAATCGTGGAGACGACGGCCAGGCGGATCCCGGCAAAGAGCGCCCGCTTGGCAAGGGGGATCTGCACCCTGGTAAGGACCTGCAGCCAGGTCATTCCGATTCCTTTGGCCGCATCCGTCACGGCGGGATCCACCTCCCGCAAACCGGTCGTGAAATTGCGCAGCAGCAGGTATTGGTTATAGGCAGTCAGGGCAATCACGGCGGTCGTCCTGCCCAGTCCCGTCACAGGGATCAGAATGGCAAAAAGAGCCAACGAAGGAATGGAGTAGACAACACCCAGCAGCTGCTGCAGCCACATGGACAGGCGGTCGCTGCGCAGGCAGACCAGAGTCAGGACGGCGGCAATCGCCACCGAAATGACCAGGGTCAGAAAGACCAGCTGGATGTGCTCCAGCAGGGGAATATAGATTTTTTCCGGATGCCGAGTCAGAAATTTGATCATTGCATAAGTTCCTGTTCTATTCACGCGGGGTGCTGGTGTTGTTCCAGAACCTCTCCTGTTCCATGGCGGAACGGATCAGGGTCTCCACGAAAGGATCCGCCGGATTCCGGACGATAGTTTCCGGCGTGTCCATCTGAAGCAGCCTGCCCCCGTTCATGATCATGACGCGGTTTCCCAGGCGGAAAGCTTCATGGATGTCGTGTGTGACAAAGAGGAAGGTTCCTCCTGTTTCACGGTGGATGCGGAGCAGCTCGTTCTGCAGGTTGAGGCGGGTGATGGCGTCGACGGCGCCGAAGGGCTCATCCAGCAGCATGATCCTGGGCCTGGTTGCCAGGGCGCGGGCCAGGCCGACGCGCTGCTGCTGGCCTCCCGAAAGCTGGGAGGGGTAGCGGCTTCTGTACTGGTCCGGCTCCAGGCCGACCAGATCCAGCAGCTCCGTGACACGGTCCCGGCAGCGTGAGGACTCCCACTTGAGCAGACGTGGAATCACACTGATATTGTCCTCCACCGTCATATGTGGAAAAAGCCCGGCCTGTTGGATGACATAGCCCATCTTCCGGCGCAGCTGCACCGGGTCCTGCTTCTGAATATCTTCTCCGAACAGAAGGATCGATCCCCCGTCCGGTTCATACAGGCGGTTGGTCATCTTCAGAAGGGTGGTCTTGCCGCATCCGGAGGAGCCCAGGATCGTGATCAGTTCTCCGTCCCGGACCGTGGCGCTCAGGTCCCTGACCGCGTAGAAGCCGTCCTCCTGCGCGGACGGAGCAATCCCGGAAGCGCCGGCCTCCGAAGGGCTGTCCTTGCGGCCCCGGCGACTGTGTTCCCGTTTCGCATCCGTGCGTTCAAAGCGCTTGAACACCTTACGGTACTCGATTGCCGGAACCGCCCAGGTGCTTTCTTTTTCAAACGAATGATTCATAGTGGTTTCCTGTTCCGCAACATTCCTGTGTTGCCTGCCGGATCACTTGATGCTTTCATAGAAATCCAGCGCGACGTCCTCGTATTCCTCCTGATCGATGTCCACCTTGGCTTTGAGGGAAGTGACTGTTTCCGTATCCAGAGCGGCGCTGATGGGATTGAGGATCTCCGCGATCTGAGGATAAGCCTCCAGTACTTCATTCCGGACAACAGGCGCAATGTTATAGGGCGGCCAGACCTGTTTGTCATCCTCCAGGAGAACGAATTTGTCGGTCTCCACAAGTCTGCCTTCCGTGGTGTAGGCAGGCGCGGCATCCGCCTCATCGTTTTCCACGACCTGGTACTTCAAACCATTATCGTAGACCTTGCTGGACTTCCACGCAAAGGGACCATACACCTTTTCCAGCCCCGGGATTCCGTCTTCGCGCTCGTCGAATTCGCCCTGGGAGGCAAAGCGGATCTTTGCAGCATTGGCCTGCAGATCGGAGATGGTCTTGATCCCGTATTCGTCCGAAGCCTTGCGGCTGACAAAGATTCCCTGTCCGTCATTGGCGGGCGCATAGTCCAGCCAGGTGACTCCGAACTCTTCCTCATAAGCCGCTTTGACTGTCTCGTAGACCTGGTCCGGATCCGTGATGAGGTCCATCTGCAAAATGGATAGCAGGCCCGTGCCGGTGTACTCGGGATAGAGTTCGACTTCTTTATTGACAAGACTTGTATGGATCACGGAAGAGGCGATATTCATCCGTCGCTCCACCGTGAACCCCGCATCCTCCAGAGCCAGCGCATAGATCTCCGCCACGATCTCGTTTTCTGTAAAATCCTTGGAGCCGACGATGATCGCGCCGGCTTCCTGTGCACTTGCTGCATGAGTCTCCGGATCCGCAGCATTGTCATCGGTTTCCGAACCCGCTGCCGTCGAGCTTCCGCTTCCTGCTGCCGTCTGGCTGCCAGCGCTGTTTCCTTCACTTCCTGCGCTGCTCCCGCCGCAGGCGCACAGAGCCGTCATGATGCAGACGCAGAGTATCATTGCAATTCCCTTTTTCGTCATTTCCGTTTCACTCCTTTTCATTCTAAAAATGGGTCGCTGTTTATATCCTGTGAAAACTACGCGCTGCTTCGCGCTATTTGCGCTCTCGCATCGCTCCACACATTCGCACTCCCAGTCCATTTTGCTCATTCTTCGCAAAATAGACCTCCATGCTCATGTGCGGACGCTCGTCAAATGTCCGCAATTGCACGAGCAAGCTCGGTATTTGCGGCCGCTTGACTCGCTGTTTTCACAGGTTTCTGTAGGGCATGAGGCGTCTTGTCAGGGCATCGAACAGGCCCCCGCACAGAAGGGACAGCGCCGCGACCAGGATCCCTCCCAGCAGGAGCAGATCCATCCGGTTGAGGCCCAGACCCGTGAAAATGACCTCTCCCAGTCCGCCGGCACCGATTCTGGCGGCCAGGGCGGCGCTGGCGATCACTTCCACCAGGGCGGTCCGGATCCCCGCAAAGATCATGGGCAAGGCCAGGGGAACACGGACTTTCCACAGGATCTCCCGGTCCGTCATGCCGATACCTGCCGCAGATTCCGTCATAAAAAAAGGCACGTCGCGAAAACCCACAATGGTATTGAGAAGGACAGGGGGAACGGCCAGGATGGTCAGGGCAATGACCGCCGGCAGAGCGCCAGTACCTGCAATCGGGATCAGCAGGACCAGAATCGCCAGCGACGGGATCACGCGCAGTACATGAAAAGGCGCGGAGATCCATTTTTCAATTCCGGGCGAATCTGCCGCCAGATATCCGCAGGGGACCCCGATCAAGACCGCGGCGGCGAGGGCCGCCAGACTGATCCACAGATGCGTTCCGATCTGAACAAGGAGAGCGTCTCCGTGCGTCAGGATATATGCAATCATTTTTTCCCACATAAAATCACCTGTCAGCTGCGGCTGCCTCCCTGTCTCTCCCGGCACCTGCCCCGGAGAGTCTCATGACAAATCATAGATATCTTCTACTCCTGTGTCTTCTGTTTCTACTGCTCCCCTTCCCCGCTTCTCCGGACGACTGCCTCCGCAGGACAGTCCCTGAAACAGAGCCCGCAGTGCAGACAGTTCTCCTGCCGGATTACATAAGGCTGGCCTTCATCGATGGCCTGCTGGGGACAGGCAGCCGCGCATGTGCCGCAGCCGATACAGGCATCCGTGATCTCA
>ONXK01000106.1 GCA_900321785.1 uncultured Lachnospiraceae bacterium
CCGGGTCGATGTCAAAGCTGAATACAACGTCAAACCGCATGGTGTGGTTTTTCGTATCGGCATGGAAAGCATGGACCTGCAGGGCCCACTCATGCCGCATGACCGTCTCCATGACAGCATTGCGGATCCTGGCAGCTTCGTAATTGCCGGTATTATATGAATAGACTCCCACACAGGTTAAGATCACGCCTGTCTCTTTATAGACCTTTTTCTGCAGCCGGCGGGTGATGCTGTCCACTTCGTCCACTGTCATCGTGTCCGGCAGTTCCACATGTACGGAGGCATAGTCGGCCTCCGGACCGTAGTTATTTATGATCATATCATACGCGCCCCTCACTTCCTCTTCCTGCATGATCAGCTTTTTGATCTTTCGGACGAGGTCGGGATTGGCGCGTTTTCCTATGATATCGTCGGTCGTCTTACGCAGCATTTCAATGCCCGAGCGAATAATGAATACCGATATAATGGCGCCCACATAGGCTTCCAGGGAAATATTCGTCACCTGGAACAGGATGGCACAGACCAGCACGGAAAAAGAGAGAACGGCGTCAAAAAGAGCATCCGCACCGGAAGCCTCCAGAGCGCCCGAGCCGGCTTCTTTTCCCTTCCTTACAAAATATCTTCCCAGAATGATCTTGACCGCAACAGCCACGGCAATGATCATAAGAGAAATGTTCGAGTACTGCGGTCTCACCGGCGAGATGATCTTTCTGACAGATTCAGCTGCTGAAGTAATGCCGGCGTAGAGAACGATGACAGCTACCGTCAGGGCACTCAGATATTCCGTCCTTCCGTGTCCCATGGGATGCTCTTTGTCCGGACGGCGGCCGGCCAGTTTGGAGCCGAAGATCGTAATGACGGACGAGAGCGCGTCGGACAGATTGTTGACTGCATCCAGGGTGATGGCAATGGAATGTGACAAAATTCCAACCACGGCCTTAAAGGCGGCGAGAAGGATATTGGCGGCAATCCCTACCATACTGGTGCGTACAATGATCCTGTCTCTGTCCGGGACTTCCTCATTAACCCCCTGAGGCAAAGGTTTCTGTTCAGTCATTCAGCTCTCCTTTATACGTTATGAGTTGCCCGGCAAACGGGCACATTGCGGCATGAGTCCCGCGCTTTTACACCCCGCGCTTTTACGCGCTGCGCGCTCCAAAACCGCTCATGTTATTTACGTCAAACCCTATATGAAAAAGGGGATTTCTCATTTGAGAAATCCCCACAGTTTATTACGGATCAAGTGTCTTTTCATACGAGTCATTTATATTTGCTGCGGGCTCTTCCGCAAAGCGCACTTTCAAAGTTTCCGGCAGCTGCGCAGAGTTTTTACAGCTGTTCAGGATCGATCTGCGTGCCATCCTTCCAGATGCGCTCAAGATCGTAGAACAGGCGGTTCTGCGCATCGAAAATGTGGATGATCACATCGCCGAAATCCATCAGGACCCAGTTTCCGGCCTGATATCCTTCGATCTGCCTGGGAGCTGCACCTGCACGGCCCATGCGCTGCTCGACTTCGTCTGCCATTGCCTGGACCTGGGCGCGGTTATTGCCGCTGGCAATGATAAAATAATCCGCAAGGACAGAAACGCCTCCGATGTCAATGACGCGGACATCTTCTGCCTTTTTGTCTTCCAGAGCGCCGATTGCAAGCCGGGCCAATTCTGCGGAACGCTGCTTTCCTTCCTCCATCTCGTTTTCGGGGACCATATTCTTCTCATTGATATCAGTCATAAATATTACTCTCCTCATCTAGGCGTTTATAGTAGTCATAGGTCTTCTGTGTCATAGGATCCACAGTATTTCCGGTGGAATTGAGATATACAAGTGTATCATACAGGATCTTCAAAAGAGCCTCGTCGATGTCGGCAAATGCCATTTTCCTGACCAGAGGCAGATTTTTGGCCGAAAACCGGCCCGGTTCAATATAATCCGCCACGAAAATGATCTTTTCCAGAAGGCTCATGCCCGGTCGTCCGGTCGTGTGATAGCGGATCGCGTTGAGAAGATCCGGATCTGTAACCCCATATTTTTCAGCTGCCAGGACACTTCCCGCTTTGGAGTGCAGCAAGGACCCGCTGCTCCTTTCATAGGGAGAAATCTCGAGTCCTGCCTTCTCACAGAGCCGCTGCATCTTCCTGACATCTAAACACTTTGCGCAGTCATGTAAAAGTCCCGCTATCTCCGCTTTTTCAATATCTGCTCCATAGCACATGGCCAGGGATGCAGCTGTGCCGGCAACGGCAAGCGTATGTACAAATCTCTTATAGTTCAATTCCTGTTCCAGTGTTCTGATCAGGTCAATCCTGGTAAGCTTCTTCACCTGTTCCTGCTCCTGTCATCTGTATACTCTTTGCTGTGTCTTGAGCCGGATCAAAGGCAGCCCAACTGCCGCATATAATCCCTACAATCTGGTACGAACAGGATTATCTGTAAATCCCTGACTCTATTATATACCTTTCAACACGTTCAGGCACGAGATAATGTATCGTTCTGCCATTTTTTACACGATTTCGTATATCGGTCGATGAGATTCCAATAGCCGGTATCTCCAGAGTGTAAATATCCGCTCCGTAGTGTGTACGGAGTTTCTCCACTTCCGCCAGAAATTCCTCTGTCGGGATCCCGTCCTCGCGAAGAGCGGCCAGAAGCGTGCAGTCCGCAAAGATGGATTCCGGGTTTTTCCAGGTGAGGATATCTCTGACGGAATCTGCCCCGACGATAAAATAATAATGATTTTCCGGATGAAGGTCCTTTAGTCCCCGCAGAGTCTCGAAGGTATAAGTGTTTCCCTCCCTCTGGATCTCGTAATCGGAAGGGGTAAAGTGCGGATTATCCGCAGCAGCCTCACAGACCATTGCGTATCGGACTTCTGAAGGCAGCACTTTCTGCGCACGGCTGTCTTTAAAATAGGAATGTCCGGAAGGCATCAGAAGCACTTCATCGAGCCGGAAGGCATCGTAGGCCGCCTCCGCAATGATCAGATGCGCCGTGTGAATGGGATCAAATGTACCGCCCAGGATGCCGACCTTCCTGCCGGCACCGGTCTTTCCTTCTTTTTCCGTAAACATCTGACTGGTCATCTAAGAATCCCCTCTATTTGGTCATTTTTTCAACAGGTTCATTCAGTAACATCTGCAGAACCCTTCTTTTTGGGCAGTACAATGACGGGCTTGTCTTTAAAGGGTTTGTACAGGATAAATTTTCGTCCGATGACAGTGACCAGCTCGGAGCGGGAACGCTCCGCCAGGGTCTCCGCACAGGAGCGGACATCTTCGAGCACGTTTTTCTGGACAGCACCCTTGACGAGCTCATGGGTATTGAAGGCTTCCTCTGCAGATTTTACGACTTCGGGTGTGACGCCCTGCATGCCTACCTGCACGATCGGATCCAGGGAATTGGACAGCCCGATCAGATAGGCTCTCTGTTTGCTTGTAATCATATAATAACATCCTCCATATAAAGCTAAAGGCGATCAGTCAAAGAACTCAAATCCATGGCCGTAGAGGCGGACGGTATCGCCCTCCTTGCAGCCCAGACGCTTGAGTTCATCGATGATGCCGTTGTCCACGAGGAATTTCTGGAAAAATGCAAATCCCTTCTCGGACTCAAGGTTGGTATAGCCCAGCATACGTTCGATCCTGGGGCCTTCCACAAGATATTCCTTCGTCTTGGCATCGTATGTGACAGTATAAGGTTCTGTCTCCTCCGCCAGTTCGACTTCGGGGTCATATTCCTGCTCATATGTTATGAGGTCGGAAGGCATCTCTTCAAGGACGCTGCTGCAGTGGTAGAGCAGTTCTTTGACGCCCTCTCCTGTCGCGGCTGAGATGGGGTAGACCTCGACTCCCAGCGGTTCACAGTATTCACGGATCTCGTCGAGGGGACTCTTTTCCCCTTCTTCAAAGTATTCCTCACCGGGGATCAGGTCACACTTGTTGGCGGCGATGATCTGCCTGCGGGAAGAAAGGTCGATCTTGTAGCGGGCAAGCTCGCGGTTGATCGCCATGATATCTTCGATGGGATCGCGTCCCTCGGAACCGGAGGCATCCACTACATGGATGAGGATCCTGGTCCGCTCCAGATGCGCGAGGAACTCATGTCCCAGACCGGCGCCGTCGGCAGCGCCTTCGATCAGGCCGGGAATATCCGCCATGACAAAGCTCCTGGCGTCGTCCAGATCCACTACGCCCAGAATGGGCTGCAGCGTCGTAAAGTGATAGTTGGCAATACGGGGTTTCGCATTGCTGGACATGGACAGCAGCGTCGATTTGCCGACATTGGGGAAGCCGACCAGGCCCACATCCGCGATCATCTTCAGTTCGAGCAAGAGCTCAAGCGTACGGGAAGGCTGACCGGGCTGAGCGTATTTGGGAGCCTGCATTGTGGAAGTGGCATAATGCATATTTCCGTTGCCCCCGCGTCCTCCCTTGAGGATCACATACCTTCGCAGGTCTCCGGACATATCCGCGATGACTTTTCCGGAATTGGCTTCCCGGATGACAGTGCCTTCGGGCACCTTGATCTCCAGATCCTGTCCCTTTTTGCCGGCCATCCGTTTTTTCTTGCCGTCCTCGCCGTGCTGCGCAGCATATTTGCGGACATGGCGGAAGTCCGTAAGCGTATTGAGGCCTTCGTCCACAACAAAGACAACATCTCCGCCCTTGCCGCCGTCGCCGCCGTCAGGGCCTCCTGCCGGGACATATTTTTCCCTGCGGAAGGAAACATGTCCGTCGCCGCCCTTGCCGCTGGAAACAATAATTCTGGCTTTATCTATAAACATCTGCTACCCTCCTGCGGGTTTTTATCTGAAAAAAGACACATATGAGAGTCTTTTTCTATACATGCAGAAAGCTCCGGGCGAAAACTACAGTTTTCTGCCTGGAGCTCTCATTGTTTCGAAAATCGATTCCGGCACAAAGCCTTACCTTGCGGCAGACCTGATTATGCCTCCTGCTCCACAGCCTCAGCTGCCTCTACAGGGTGAACGGAAGCTCTCTTACGGAACTTGCCGAAGCGCTCGAAACGAAGGATGCCGTCTGTAAGAGCATACAGAGTGTCATCTCCGCCGATGCCTACGTTAAGGCCGGGATGGATGTGTGTGCCGCGCTGTCTGTAAAGGATGTTGCCGGCTTTGACAAACTGGCCGTCCGCTCTCTTGGCGCCCAGACGCTTGGCATTGGAATCACGGCCGTTCTTGGTGGAGCCCATTCCCTTTTTATGTGCGAAGAACTGAAGATTTAAATTCATCATGGTTCATTCCTCCTTGAGATTAATAACGAGATACTCCCCGCCGTATGTCTCCCTGACATTTGTCAGGCCAAGGATCATACTGTCAACGAGAAGTGCAGCTTTTTCATCAGGGGGTGTCTCGAAGCGGCAGGATAGTTCCCCGCCCTCTTCTGCGGCGGCATAGGTGATGTCCGCCTGCGCCAGCACTTCAAGGCTGTTAATGGTATTGATGACCAGCATGGAGATGGCGGCACAGATAATGTCCTCGCCTTCAACCGCACTGTCATCTGCATGACCCGCGCACTCGAAATATGCGTAACGCCCCTCTTGATCTTTGAAAATATCTACAACTGTCATGTCCGTTACCGTTCAGTACCCTCTGCTCTTGTCCGGCAGCGCTGTGCAGTACAGTCGTTTATGACCGTATTCACGCGCAGCCTGCAGCAGAAAGTCCGCGCGATCTTTTACGCGTTGATCTTGTCGATCTTGACGCGGGTGAAGAGCTGACGATGACCGTTCTTTTTGTGATAGCCGGTCTTCCTCTTATATCTGTAGACGACTACCTTTTTGGCCTTGCCCTGCTCCATGACAGTTCCCGTTACAGTCGCTCCTGCGACATCTCCGGCGACCTTGAGGGTCTCACCGCCGATTGCCAGCACGTCGTCAAATGTGACTTCTGCGCCTGCCTCTGCTGCGATCTTCTCAACATCGATCACATCGCCTTCGGAAACTTTGTACTGCTTACCACCGGTTGCAATAATAGCATACATATCAGGTACCTCCTTCTTTAAAAAAACTCGCTGATTACGGCGTCCGGCCGTCTCACCTGTCCCCGGTCCCGTGAGAAGGATCTTCGGACGGTTGAAGCGGCGGAACTTCGCTTATTGCAGATGCTGCAGTACCAGACAGCGCCTGCACCGGCAGTTCCCGTCCCTCATTCGGCCCTGAAAATACAGTTTCGAAATCCGGACATGACCACAAAAGCCTCATCAAGCGGCATACTCAGT
>ONXK01000228.1 GCA_900321785.1 uncultured Lachnospiraceae bacterium
GCCTCAAAGGCGGATTCCATCTCTTTTGAAATCAGGTTCAGAAACTGCTCCAATTTTTCCCCTTTCTGTCATTCGATCGGGCAGCTGCCCGATTGGAATATTTCTTGTATTAAAGCCAATTCAACAATCATTACAAAATACGCCCGCTTTGTCAAGGATATACAATCTGAAAAAGACACAGCTTATACAACCTGAAAAAGACACAGCTCCGAAGAAAGCCTGTGTCTTAACGACTCTTATCATGCGTTCTGATTTTGTGAAAACACGCATCCGCAGTAATTCTGGCGGTAGAGATCAAAGATTCTGGACAGCTCGATGGAGCGCTTGTAGCCATCCTTCTTTTTAAAATCCGAAGGGAGCCAGACTGTGCCATATTCCTCTGCCATACGCTGTCCGATGGCATTGAGCCTTTGGGCATCCTTCAGGGGGCTGATGGTCAGGGTCGTGGTAAAGAAGTCAAAATGTCCCTCCGCAGCCGCCTGCGCGGCTTTCCGGAGACGCATCTCGAAGCACACCGCACAGCGCTCTCCGCCCTCGGGGTAGTGTTCGAGTCCCTTGACCGCCCCGAACCAGCTCTCCGGATCGTAGGGCGCCTCCAGTATCTCGATCCGCTTCGCACCAGAGGTCGAGTGCATTCCCGTAAAGTCCTGTTCATCCACCTGCCGGTTGTAAGCGGCGATCAGGCGCTTTTCTTCCGACAGACGTTTCTCATATTCTTCTGAAACCGTGATATTGGGATTGTAATAAAAGACCGTCAGCCGGAAATATTCGCGCAGATACTCCATGCAGTGGCTGGAACATGGCGCGCAGCAGCTGTGCAGCAAAAGGCGCGGTGCGGGTACACTGTCCCCGCTCTTTTGTGCCTCAATCCGCTCTATGATTTTCTGTGTCTGTCTACTGTAGTTGATCCTGTTCTCCACTTGCGGTCTCACCTCTAAAACTGAATTATTCTGTCCGGTACAAATCCAGCCCTCACTCTTCATCCCGGACCATTCTGCCATCAACGACTTTCAGCTTTCCGAGCTGATTCAGAACATTCTGTCTGAAAAGCATCTCTTCTTCATCCTGGAAACCTATAAAAAACACTCTCTCTATATCATCTTTATTAAAAAAATACATGTGGTCGGAGTCTATGATTCCCTGGGGGTAAAAGCAGGCAGAATAATCATAAATCACTTCGGAGCCTGCAGGGCAGCATACCCTTCCGCAGATCATAAGTCTTTTATCTCCGCCCTTTAACAGGACAATTGAACCTACCGGTAATAAATCTTTATACATGATCGTCTCCTTTTCTCTGATTCGCAGTTCTTACCACCAGCCAAATTTAAAGCCTGTCCAGTCGATATCTATATCTATACCAAGTCCCAATCCGAGGCCGGCTCCAACGCTTACACCTACACCTCCGGTCGTGGCATGGCCTCCCGCCTTAACACCTGCGCCTCCAGCTTTTCCTGTAACTCCGACGTCTAAATCTATTCCAAATAGATTGAATCCGCCTTTTATTTTGCCTTCGGCTGCATAAGCCTCTGCTTTCACTTCAACACTTCCGCCATATCCGTTCTTTTTGTTGCCGTCATCATCTTCATAACTAACCTTTCCTATTCCGGCATTTGCTTTTGCACGTGCTGTGCCCCCTTTAAATGATGCAGACCTGTGAACATCAATATTTTCGTCGCCGATCTTTCCTTCCCATTTTCCTTCAATCCCAGTCGCAGAAGCTTCTGCTTCAAATCCGAGATGCGGTGCTAACTTTCCGTCTTCGTAGAGCGTTATTCCAACGGAACCTTTTGCCTTCACCTGGCCGACACTTCCTTCCACTTTGGAGGAAACAGGGCCGGCAGTAATTGATGCTTTACCTTTAGCTGCATGTACCTCTGCGCTTTGATTCATCTCAAACAGGCTGATACTCTTAAGATTGCCATCACCGTCGTACTTGACACCACTTTCGAACGAAGTATTTGTAGAGGCTCCGATTAGTTCTCCGGATATCGCTCCGCCTACCGCAACGCCTCCAATCTCGATAGACTCTTCACGTGAGTATTTCATCAGTGCATCCGACCAGGAATATCTGTTTTTCTTTTTGGATCCATCAGAGGATGTATCCTCATATGTATCGTCCCGGCTTTCGTGCCTCTGAACGGAATCGTCACCTTTTTCCCGAATATACCCATTTTTTATCCAAGAGTCGTCCCTATCCGGACCAATGTCATTCTCCTGCCCTCTGTAAGAGAATACAGGCCTGTCACATAATTTGTTCTCTGTGTATTTATAATTATAGGAGATCCTGTTCAGAGCAGACACAAATCCATCCAGTTCTGTCTTCTGTAACTGGAAATATGACATTATCTTTTTTATATCTGAATCTATTCTTCTCGCGGACAATCCGCTCAGACATCTATAAACATCAATGTCATCCAGTATACTTCCAACTGTATCTATTTCACGTCCGACCCTGCTCATAATTCCGGCACATTGATCAAGCCGTTCCGGTTTTACATTAAACTGTGACATACTGACCTCTCATCCTTCTGCCGGACTCCCTGCAAGAATACTGACCAATTCAAGACTCGCTTTTCTTCCGCAAAATAATTTATTTCGAATCCCCAGTGACGTAATCATTATATCAGATAAAAAAACTCCCGCCCTGTTTTTTGATAAAAAGTCATTATTCATGATAAAAGGTAAATATCTGTTTATTTACTGTCAGAAGCCTTACGGAAGCCTGCGTCAGTTTATACTGGATTTTCTTGTCAAAATGAAAAACCGGATCCCTCACAAGAGAGACCCGGTCTTAAAATATCTTTTTTCTATGAATGCAATGGATCAGCTGAAGTACTTCACGCCGGCCTCGAAGAGACGCATATTCTGGTCGCCTTCGATATTGAGGTTGATGAAGCGGCCGCTGCGCTCGCAGTGGACCA
>ONXK01000211.1 GCA_900321785.1 uncultured Lachnospiraceae bacterium
TCCAGTCCCAGGCGGATCTCGATGTCATCCCGGTATTCGTCCCGCAGGCGCAGGACCGTATCGACGTAATCCTCCAGCTGGGAGGGCAGCATCTTGTCCGGCCCGACATATCCGTTGGGGAAACAGTAGGGCGTATGATCGGAAAAACCCAGGATCCGGAGTCCGGCCTCTATGGCGTTCTCGATATACTGCTTCTCCACACCATAGGCGTGGTTGCATCGCCAGGTATGGGTGTGGTAGTTGGCGATCATTTTCGTGTATTCCGTACTGCCGGCAGAGTCTGTGCCGCTCCTTGCCTTGGATTCAGCGCTGTCGGCAGGGTCAGTATTCAACATATATTCTCTGTTCTTATATTCTCTGTTCTTATTATACAAATCTCTAATTATCCAAATCTCTTCTTAATCCAAATTTCTTCTTTTGCAAATCTTCTTTTCCTATATCACTACAGGTCTGAAAGGAATTCTTTCCTGGTGTTTTACTACAGTTCTGAAAGGAATTCTTTTTTGGTATAGGGCATCCAGTGGCCGTCGATAATGGTTCCTGCGTCAAAGCTGCGGACCTTTTCTTTCAGTCCTGCCAGCTTTTCATCGTCCATGAACCAGGTCGGAAATTCTCCCAGCTGAGCGTCGCCGACGAAGAGAATGCGGTCCTCCGGTACAAAGACGAGCAGCGCATCTTCTGTATGGGGAGACTCTGTATAGCAGAGCTCCACGGCGAGACCGCCCAGGTCCAGTGTCCTGTCTCCTTTCAGTTCCTGATCCGCAGGTACTACCTTAAGGGGGACTCCCCCTGCGTATTCTCTGATAATGGTGGGGTCGCTGTGGAGGAATTTTCTGCCGTATCCGGGATTCTTTTCCATCTTCTCTGCGATCTCCCGCAGATGCCGGTTTGTCTCCGGGCGGGCCAGGGTACTGCCATGCACGGCATGCATGCCGAAAGTATGATCCCAGTGCCAGTGCGTGATCACAGTCAGATCCGGGAGGGGCAGTCCTTCCCTTTCCAGGGCCTGGTAAAACTCCTCTACATGGGAGGAGGAATGTCCCGCGTCGACGGCGACCGCCATTTTTTCACCGCGAATATAGCCAAGGTTGGGCCTGTCTTTGGCGGAGTCCAGAGGAAAGATCCAGGTGTGAGCGCCAATCTGCTGCAGATGGTTTTTTCTTGCCATTTTGATACCTCTTTCAGCATCTCTTTCGACGTTTATAGCCTTCTGTTTTTTTATTGCCTTTGCCGTTATTTATCAAACGCTTAATCAGAGCATGCAAAAAACACTCCCACTCTGTACTGCGGACGCCGTTCGTCAATCACACGGCGCCCCGCAATGCAGGTTGCGAATCAGTAGTTCGGAGTACGAATAATAAGATTGGAGTACGAATCATAGATCGAATTATGATAATTGCCGGCTGCACCTGCGGGACTGCCTCCCGTAAGCCGGTGCGGCCTCAAGGGTTCTGCAAGCCCGGCAGGTTTAGCGGATTTTCCGCTGACGCTGTTTTCCACTAATAAAGCGGTCGGATCACCGGCATGGACTCTTTCGAGTCCCGAAAAACGTTGAAGCCGAACACACAGCTTTCGGGTTTCTTCCTGTCCCTTTCAAAACATATCCCACTTACAAACAGATCAGTTTTTATCTGTCTGCGCAGGAACAATCTGAAGTGTGTAGCCCATAGGCTCAAGAATCTTCAGGATGCTGCTGAGCTGGGGGGAATGAACGGATTTTTCCATACGCGCGATCACAGGCTGTTTTACCTTACAGAGCCGGCCGAGCTGCGCCTGGGAAAGCCCCTGTTCTTCGCGGATCCGTACCATATCCTTGATGATTGTTTTTTCACGTTCCACTAAAAGTTCTTCAAGTTCAGTCATTGTTAGTTCTTCTCTCATTTCTACCCATGTTGTCATACGTATTCTCCTTTTTTTGCATACTTGCGGGTATGGTCCCGAGGCCGCCTGCATGAATGACCTCATTCCTGCAGACCAAAATGAACGCATACCCTTCGACATATATGTTTCAGGTATTTCCGTATGATCATTGAATGCATTTTCGCATTTATAACAGGCTTTCATGCTCTTAAATGGACCGTTAAAGAGTAGCAATTCATAAAAAAATCTGAACTGGCCGGAAAATGAATCATGATCGATTTGTACATATATATCATATCGAAATAAGTATGGGATAACAATATCTTTTCGTTCAAATATGACAGATTTTTCATAATTTCTGACGCTCAGATAATATTTTCATCTACAAACAGCAGGCAAAAGCCTGAAATTTATGTACAAATCGAGAGTTTAGCGCATCTGCCTGTACTGCCGCCTTTGCCACTCTCTTTCCCCTCCTGCCCCCGGCGGGGCACCGGGCTTGCTTTAGCACATCTGCCTGTACTGCCCCGGCGGGGGCGCCGGGTTCGCTTTAGCACATCTGCCTGTACCGCCGCAGCTTCCTTATCGCGTTATATAATTGAATAAGCGGCACACCGCCTGAAGTCCTGTCCGTGAAATAATGGTGAAGAAGGACATAGATTTCTTCTCCGTCCGAGTCTTTTCGGCACTGCGCGTACAGGATGACACAGACTCCGGGAATGCCGTGCATATAAATCGTGTATCCGGGGGATCTGCATACCGCCTTATCATCTGCTCCTTTTTCAGCGAGATAATCCAGAAAAGCAACCAGCTTATAAAAAGCTCTCTTCTTTTTCTGCTGCATCATATGCAGGAAGTCTCTGAGGTCACAATTTCCATTGCTGTCTTCATAAAACACAATATTGTACATGCGTGCCTCCTTTCTGCATTTTTGGGCTGTTTCGGATTTGTGCACATATCTTAGCAAAACGCAAGTACCTTAATATTCCCCAATCATCCGAACATCCGTACAGTCAACATACAGAAAATGAAGACGCCCAGTTCTTTTTTATCTCTTCGATTTTCTTTGAGTTCTTTTGAATGATCATTTGAACTTCTTTATTAGATTTCTTTTAATTTCTTTAAATTTATTTTAAATTCACAAAAATGTGACACTTTTGTGACTGATTATGCCTTATACTTACATCATCAAATAAAACAGCGCACCGCAAACAAGCGGCAGCTGAACATACAATAGGTAACAAAGAACAATTCTTTTAGAACAACTGGTTGACAGCATACGAGGAGAAAAAGAAATGAATAAAGAATATATGAACGAGAATATTAATGATGAGGAACTTGAGAACGTAAACGGCGGATTCAGAGAAGTCGTCAAAAAAGCCGACGGCTACGTCGTCCCTGCCCCTGCACATACGACAGAGGTAAAAAAAGTAAATCCTGTCATAAACGGTAATACTAAGGCAACATTAATTAATCCCGTGATCAAAAACTATATCGATACTAACGATGTCGAAAAGCCCGCGCATCGTGAGTTCGTATGATGCTTTACTGATCAGATACTATACTGTTTCGATAGTTGAGAAAACACAAGCTCCCTTCCCGGATTCGGGAAAGGAGCTTGTTTGTTTTCCTGCTGGTTCTCCTGCTGGATTTCCTTCTGGTTTTCCTGATGGTTTTCCTGATGGATTTCCTTCTGGTTTTCCTGCGGGTTTTCATTTTTCTGTTTGATCAGTTCCTGCTTTTTCTAATGGTGTCTAATTCAGCGCCTGTATTAATGTTGGAGAGCATGCGCAGATATTCCGGCTGGTCGATCAGGATCTCCTTTGATCTGCACAGGTCACTCAGTATTCGCAGGCGATTGTCGCCTTTCTCAATCTGCGCCAGAATAACAGGGGCAATGGTCTTGCGGTAGAGCGCACAGGTCAGGTGCATACGGCCGTCCGGTGTCAGTGGGTAGATGATATCGACTTCTTCGGTGCGGTTTTCCAGGAGCATGGTGAAGAGTCTGCGCTCGACTGCCGGGATGTCGCAGGATGCGACCAGGGCCCATTGTGCCCTGCAGGATACAAGCGCTGTGTAGATTCCGCCCAGGGGACCGCGGTCCGGGAAAAGGTCCGGGAGGCGGATCCAGTCTTCAGACAGGCCGTCTGCGGAAGATATATCATTTGCGGCGACCGACAGGTATTTCTCATCCAGGAAATCCATCTGTCCGGCCACTGTTTTCAGAAAGGTGCTGTCTCCCCAGGGGAGCAGGGCCTTGTCCTGTCCCATTCGGCGGCTTTTGCCTCCGCGCAGAAGGACTGCGCAGCAATCCGCTGCGTAAGTGGAAATATTATTCATGCTCGCCTTTCATGCCGGGGCGCTTTTCTACTAATACTTTTTACTATTTTTTTAATAATGCCTTTACTAAAGATATTTACTAATGCTTTTTACTCTGTTACAACAATGTATTCGAATCCGACCTCATGGATCCATATGGAGACGTTTCCTCCTGTGGTTCCGAAGGTGCCGTAGCCTTCTTCGTCG
>ONXK01000110.1 GCA_900321785.1 uncultured Lachnospiraceae bacterium
AGCATATCAAAGAAAATCTGGATCTGTTCGGATTTGCGCTTACGGATGAGGAAATGGCGGCGATCAGTAATCTGGACCGCAACGAAAAGCATGACTGGTATTGAAAGTGGGGAAATAAAATGAAAATCCTTGTATTAAACGGAAGTCCCCGGCCCCGGGGAAACACGGCAAAGATGGCTGCTGCTTTCCGGGAAGCTGCGGAAGAAGCCGGCCATGAAGTAAATGTAGTCGATGTATGCAGAAAGAATATAAGTGGCTGTCTTGCCTGCGAATACTGCCACGGAAAAGGTCACGGCCAGTGCATCCAGAAAGATGACATGCAGGAAATATACGGATATCTTCAGGACGCAAACATGCTGATCCTGGCCTCTCCCATTTATTACCACGGGATCAGCGGCCAGCTGAAATGTGCGATTGACCGCTTCTATTCCGCATTGTATCCGGCAGCCCCCGGGACACTCAAAAAAGTGGCCATGTTCCTTAGCTCCGGTGATCCGGATATGTATGAAGGGGCAAAGTTCTCTTTTGACGGCGACTTCCTGGGATATCTGGGCCTTGAGAATAAAGGCATGTTTACCTGCGCAGGCAGTGTAACAGAAAGGGTACTTGAGGAAATAAGAAAAATGGCAGCTGGTCTCTGAATATACCACAAACCTGAATATTTCAAATCATCCCCCGGGTGAGACGACAGTTTTTGATTGTTGCCTCTCCCGGGTTTTTTCATTCTTATAAATCAAATCTCATCCTGAAACATACGGCTGCAAAACCGAAATGTCCTGCAGTCTTTTTTGCGTTCACAGACCTGAACAGCAAAAAATCTTTCCCAAGGGGTTCATGAATCATGCACCCCCTTCAAAGCCTTATCCTGCGCGTAATCCCGCAATACCAACTCCACGAAAACACCTCTGAACCGCCCGTTTCCGACCAAAATCGGCCATACTCCGTTCATTCTTAAAATCCTTTCGCCCGGATACACTGGTCTCAACAGTTCAGGGAAAAACGGCACATTCTGTATAGGATTTACAAACGGCAATTAATAGCGTAATATTCGCTTCGGCACACCAGAATAGAAACGACAATTCAAAACATAATCGGGATTTGCGGAGGTCTAAATAATGAAGAAAACGATAGAAGAACTGCTTCAATGCCCATACTGGATCATTGACATATTGCCGGCACAGGTGCCTTCAGACAGTCCCGGACAATACTTTGCTGTTGAAAAGTATTTCCTGCAGGGCGGTCGGATCAAAGAGATAAAACAAAAACATATCGACCTGATCCTGAAACTGAATTGCTACAGAGACATCTCAATAGGCGATGAAACTGTGATCAATCCGTCACCGGACCACATCGCCGACGAGATGAAAAAAAGGTATCTCTATATTATGACAGGTGAAAGTATGATCCTGTCCGAACCTGACGATACGCATCTGACGGTTTTTAATCCGGATTCAGAATTGCTGGAACTGATCGGGCAGATTGCTTCCGGCGAGGGCCTTTTTGTCTGGAAGCCAACCTTTTAAACAAAAACAGTCAGAGCTTTATCTCATTCCATTTTTTGTATCAGGTGCCTGGGAAATCAGGGCGGCCCATACAGGCCAGCGGACCTGTAAATACGTGTCAACTATGAGCGAATATAAGATCAGTCTTTCACATCCGGTGGGAGGCTGATTTTTTTACTTTATAGGAAATTCCGATTTCTAGTGGCGCAAAAATAACCGCATGTCAACCGAACATACGTTAGAGAATGGGACTTTAGACATACGAAAAAGATGATGGTTTTGGCAGTTTAGAAAATATAGAAACCTTCTTCGCCAAAATCGTCATCAAGATCATCATCGTTAAGAAAGTAGTCCATATCCAGAAGATCGTACCAGACAGGCGCCAGACTCCGCAGATCTGTTCCGGACGGCCATGGCGGCTATATAAAGAAAGTCTACGATATCCCACGGGAATACCAGCATACACAGGCAGAAAAAGCAGGACTGGACTATGGCGGAGGGATTGAGATCCCTGCCTGCCTTTCAGTAAACAGCCCTTCTATATGTAAAGAATCAGAAGAAGGGGAAGACAATTAACCCGGTATTCATTTGATCAGGTATATTATCGATGGATACTTTCGTAGTAATATTTAATGTGAGCAATAAGAAGAGCGGCGCAAATCGGGAGTTGTCGAGCTGATTTCTGCAGAAAAGAGATCGACAACTTCCAGTATGTTAAACCACGTAGTGGTTTGTTATCGCCCCCACACATTCTCACCCCGCCCCGCGGCGGCCGCTCTGGCGGCCTTGCGTTGCTCTGATGGATTGCGAAGCAATACATTGCTCATAGTGTGGGCGCTCGCAAATGTCGCAAGACCGGATATGCAAGCATATCCGTCTTTGCGGCCGCTTGCTCGCTGTTTATTCATACTTGAAAACTGAAAGATGTTGTAATACACTATTAACCTACAATGTTGGTGGGTGTTGTCTTGGCGGGAAAGGCGGTATATTCATGAACAATCTGACACTTTTAGATGGTGCTTTCGGCACGCGGATCTGGGCAAAAACCGGAGAAAGCAAACCGGTCTGGATGTATAACATTCTGCGGCCTGATGTGATACGTGAGGTGACGGCGGAATATGTGGCGGCCGGAGCACAGATTGTTCAGGCAAATACATTCGGCGCAAACCGTATCTCCGTGGAAAAAAACAGTGACTATTCGGTGGAAGATGTCGTGAAAGCGGCCGTCCGCATTGCAAGAGAAGCCGTACAGGGTACATCCGTCAGAGTTGGGCTCTCGGCTGGACCACTCACAGTAATGATGGAGCCTTACGGCGATCTGGAGGAGGACGAGGCGGCGGAAATCTACGATGAAATATTCCGCTTCGGCATAGAGGAAGGTGCCGACCTGATCCAGCTGGAAACCTTCATCGACCTGAACATGCTCTGCGTGGCTGCAAAAGAAGCAAAAAAATACGGTGTGCCTGTCCTCTGCACGATGTCTTTTGAGGAATCAGGACGCACCATATTCGGCAATTCTGTGGAAGATATGGCAGAAGAACTCGGCAACATCGGTGTAGACGGAGTCGGTCTGAACTGCTCCCTTGGTCCGGACAAGGCTGCTCCCATCATGAAGAAATTTGCGGAGGTGACCAATCTGCCTCTCATATTCAAGCCAAACGCCGGCCTGCCGGTCATGGACACAGACGGAAACATGGTCAACCCCTATACCAAAGAAGACTTTTCGGATGAAATCGCAGATGTCGTGTCCCTCCTCTCCTATGTGGGAGGCTGTTGCGGAACCGATCCAACATATATCGCCCTTCTAAAGGAAAGATATGCGGATCCTTATCAACAGCCTTCGAAAACTGGATGTAGAAAAATTGCCGTTTATGGACCGGGACATTGACAGCCGTGCCGGCTACAAACACCACCTCACAAAAGAGTATCTGCAGTATCTGCAAGAGGAAGTGATGAAGCTCTGTAAGAGAGAAAGCCTGCACCAAGTCGATCTGCTTTCTCCCGCAGGAACTAAGATCACTGAAAAAGAGTATCGGGCTAAAGAGAATGGGCAGAGAAAACTGGATAAGCTGAACAAAGAGATTATTCTCTTATTGATCATTTCCCGCGTGGTGAGCTCCAGTTCTACAGCTTTATCCTGTACTTCTTTTTCATAAAAGAAGACCATACCGACCGGTCCGTTTGCTATGCCCACAACACATATGATCAGCAGGACAAAGCACATTGCAACGCCTTCTAATACAGCCATTATCATTCCTTACATTCCTTCCTCTCATCAGTTCTACAAGTCGTTAAGGAAAGAATCGAAGATGGTGCAAACGAAAAAGCAGTGCTCCGCATTTCGATAACTGCCCTTTCGTTTGCATCAATTTCGATTTTTCCTGGTTGAACAAAGCGCGTCCGGGATGCCAGTATATATGGACTTTCAATCAGAACGCTTCTGTCCAGAGTGTAGCATGGATCCTCTGATAACTGTACTGTTTTATACAAGAAAACCGCGATGACTGCATCAGAAATAAGCCTTTACAAGGCTTCGCAGAGATCCGTATTCAGTTTTAAGGGTTCAGCAGAGCAGATGCGGCTCCGGCCGGAACAAAGATGGATCAGCACTTATCGGAATGATTCTTCCGCCACAGGATGAGCATTTACAGACATCTTTGTTATAGAGAAGCCGGATGATCGCCGGGGCATCCAGATCCTTCAGTCTGGACAGATACTTCTTACAGCCAAGCAGGTTTCGGCATAGGGTGATCTTGCTCCTTTTGTTACGTGAGGACAATAGTCCGTAGTGACGGATCCGGACGAACCGTTTGGGCGGGACATGCATCAGAAACCGCCGGAGGAACTCTTCGCCGGAGATAGAGACCTCTTTCCACTGCCCCTGATTTTTATAATCTTTGGCAGTGAAGGTAACAGAGCTGTCTGTCACAGATTTGATCCGATAGTTGCTGATCGCGATCCGATGGGTATATTTTCCCAGGTAGCGGATAACAGATTCAGCGCCATCAAATGGCTTCTTACAGTACGGCACCCATTCTTTGTCGTAACAGGAATCCAGAAGTTCTTTGAAAACATAATGGTTGCGATAAGGTTCTGCAGTGCCGTGAAACTCAAGCTTTCCGTTTTCCCACAGTTGTTTTAATTCTGCGAGGTATTTACCGCGGAAGAGGCGTGAGACAACCCGGATCGGAAGGAAGAAATCCTCCCCGTTGTCCTTCCAGTGATTCCCGGGATCAAGGCCGCCGCCAAGGACAACGGCATGGATATGCGGATGGAAATTCATCTCACTGCCCCAGGTATGGAGAATACAGATGTATCCGATGTCAGCGCCAAGATATTTGCTGTCAGAGGCCAGTTCTTGAAGCGTATCCGATGAAGCATGATAAAGGGCGTTGTAAAGAAGTTTCTGGTTGCTGTAAATGACCGGGTTCAGTTCCTCCGGGACAGTGAAAACCACATGGAAGTACGGAGCGTCCAGCACATCTTCCCGGCGTGCGTCCACCCACTTTTCCTTCGGAAATTCCTGGCACATGGGGCAGCACCGGTCACGGCAGGAATTATAATGGACAGAACTGTAGGAAGAGAACGATCAAGCTTCATCCTGGGAATGTCTTCATCATCCCAGTTCATTTTTAGAATCCGTTTATAGAAAAAACGGATTGAGGCATGGTAGTGGTTATAAGTCTGGGGAGCCAGACCTCCAAGCCGTTTCTCAGTAAGAAATGCATCAACATCATCTGTTGTAAGGGCAGAAATATCTTTGTTTACGGTGCGAAGGAAATAGTCTACAGAACGGCAGTACGCAGCAACGGTAGATTCCTTCAGGTTCCGCTTCACGGCTTCACGGTGGATCTGTTCGAAAATATCTTCGTACATAATAAAACCTCCTTGAGAGTAGTGTTTGCAGTTACAACTACCCATCAGGAGGTGCGTTGGCATCATAATTCCGATTGCGGAAGACGCCTGATAATGCTATTCTTTTCATAGGCAGTGGGGCTTTCCGTATTCAGTTGTTTGGTGTGGTAACTTAACAATACCGAATTACGAAAAGCATTTCCACTGCTTTTTATTTGTCAATAAAGTAAAACTGCGCCACAGCCCTGGCAGGCCATCGCGCAGCGATTTTGTTCAATCGGAATTTGACGAGGTGACCATCTATGAAAAATGGGAAAAACCCAGATCCAAATGTGATCCATCCGGTCGCAGGATATGACAAAGAGATATATGTGAAACCAACCATTACAAATCCGAATATCATCGTCGGGGATTTTACCTACATTGCAGACTCAGAATTTGAGAGTCATGTAACAAACTTTTATCCCTGGAGCAGGGATAAGCTTATCATCGGCAAGTTCTGTCAGATCGCAGCAGGTGTCGAGTTTGTGATGAATGATGCTAATCACCAGATGAACGCCGTCTCAACCTTCCCGTTTTATACGCTTGAAGGATGGGAAATGAACACTCCCGATCCGTCTGAAATGCCATTCAAAGGAGATACTGTGATTGGCAATGACGTGTGGATCGGGCAAAATGCGGTGATTCTTCCTGGCGTTCATATCGGCGACGGAGCAATCATTGGAGCAAACAGCATTGTCGGAAGTGATGTCGATCCTTATACTATCGTTGTTGGAAATCCTGCAAAACCCTTGA
>ONXK01000113.1 GCA_900321785.1 uncultured Lachnospiraceae bacterium
GTGAGTTCTCCTGCTACATGCTGTACTGAAACTCCGACCACGCCGTTCCTGTCCAGGATCATCTGCGCCGCCTGGGCGCCTGTCATGCCGCTGGCACTCAGGACCTTGGCATATTTTTTGTAAGTTGATTTGACGCGGAAACTTGCCAGAAGACAGATCACCGCACCGATAATGACCAGAATATAAGAAGTATTATAAAAACCGTTGTACATTCCGTAGCCGCCGTAATACATAACGAGGCCTCCTTTTCTTCAAGACTTGCTCGCGAGTCCTGCCTGCCGCATGCAGACTCCAGCGTTTTTGCTCTGCAAAGCCATCGCAGGAAACAGAATCTTCCGCATGGCATCCGTGCGTATCCCCGCAGAGCGTTTATGATTCATCAAGCAGTATCGCCGAAAGGGTCCGTAATTCCTTTGTCCGCCCGCTCACTGTCTATCATACCTGCACAATATTACAGATTTGTATTCACAAAATTAAAAAAATATAAAAGATATTTGTATCCGTCATGCTCCCAGAACCGTCCCTTCGGGGATCTTCGTTCCGCGCAGGAATGCGTCGGCCGCCATGCGCTTTTTCCCCTCTGCCTGCACTTCAAGCAGCGCAAGTGCTCCTTCTCCGCACGCCACGCAGATCGTCTTTTTGTCTGTATAGAGAACCGTCCCCGGGGTCGTACCGGCAGGCACTTCTGCATCGGGCAGCACCCTGGCGCCCCAGATCTTGAGTGTATGTCCTCCAAAGGCCGTGTAAGCACCCGGCCAGGGAAGCATTCCGCGCATGCGCTGTTCGATCCCGGCGGCCGGCATGGACCAGTCGATCTCTCCCATCTCCTTGCGGAGCATGGGGGCATAGCTGGATTTCTCGTCATCCTGGGGAACGGGGCTGATGTCTCCCGCTTCGATAGCGGGAAGATGACGGACGATCATCTCGCCTCCGAGCCGGGCCAGCTTTTCATACAGGCTCTCGCCGGTCTCAGAGGGCCCGATCGGGACACTCTCCTGGAACAGGATGTCTCCGGTGTCCAGCCCGGCGTTCATCTGCATCAAAGTAATGCCGCTCTCGCTGTCGCCGTTGATAACAGACCACTGGATGGGGGCCGCCCCCCTGAGTTTCGGCAACAGGGATGCGTGGATATTGATACAGCCCAGACGGGGAATATCGAGCAGCTCCTGGGGCAGGATCTGGCCGAAAGCAGCGACTACGATCAGGTCCGGTGCAAGGGCACGGATCTTTTCGATCGCCTCAGGCTCCCTGATGCGGACCGGCTGAAAAACGGGGACATTCCACTTTTCTGCACAGATCTTGACAGGTGTCTGGATCACTTTCCGGCCGCGTCCTTTCTGCCTGTCAGGCTGTGTGACCGCCAGAATGACCTCCTGTCCGTCCCGGCACAGCGCATCCAGCGCCGCTACTGCAAAATCCGGTGTTCCCATAAAAATAATCTTCAATCCGTCACCTCCGTACCGCCCCTGCAAGGACGGTATTTTTCACAAGTCGCACCTGTACCTGCCTCGTGGGGTTTTCACGCGCTCTTTGCGCGAAAATCCCGAGTTTACGGTTTTTTACAAGTCATCCCCTGTATAAGGGCATTTTATCTATTCCTGCTCCGGTGTCTGCTGTTCAGGTGTCTGCTCCTCCGGTGTCTGCTCCTCTTCGGAAGACTCCTCTTCTTCCTCGACCGCCTGCAGCTCGGAGGCATCACGGAGTTCTCCATTGACCTTTTCCACATAGAGGTGGCCTTCCAGGTGGTCAAGTTCGTGGCAGACTGCGCGGGCCAGGAATTCCTCAGCCTCCAGTTCCCACTCGTTCATATCCAGATCGTTATAACGGACGACAACACGGTTGGGTCGTGTCACTTCACCGACTTTTCCGGGGACAGACAGGCAGCCCTCGTAACCGGTCTGCTCTCCGTCCTGCTCGATGATCTCGGGATTGACCATCGTCAGAGGCTCGTTCTGTTCCTCCGTGATATCAATGACAACCAGCCTCTTGAGGATTCCCACCTGTGGTGCAGCCAGACCGACACCGCCGGTCTCATACATTGTCTCGAGCATATCTTCCGCAAGTGTACGGATGCGGGGTGTCACTTCTTTGATAACTTTTGCTTTTTTTCCGAGAACGGGATCACCCATCTCTCTGATCGTACGCAGCGCCATAATATCCCTTTCTATTCTTCTGTCAAAATGTCTCGGGTTCCGTGTCCGCACCGCTCGCGATCAGAAGGGATTGATCGGATCAAAGTCAAATTGTATCTCCACGTGGCGGAAACGGGAAGCGGAATCCCGGCGTTCCCGGGCCTCCGTCTTTTCTATCATATCTTTACAACCAATCAGTGTATCATATTTTTCCGCTTTTATGTATAGGACAAAGCGAAAGAGGTCCCTTAACTTCTTCATGGAGCCTGCGGCAGGGCCAATCACCTGAACCGGATCCATGCGGGCCGCCGGATCCGCGCTTCTGTCCTGTCTTTCCATGAGACGCATGCGAAGAAGATTTGCAGCAGCCAGCGCAGCTTCTTCGTCCTCCGACTGGATCTGCACAGCCATCATATGGGCTGCCGGCGGATAACGCAGAAGCCGCCTGTATGCTGTCTCTTCCGCATAAAATCCCTCATAATCCTGCCGTGCGGCATAGCGGATCGCGTAGTGGTCCGGCTGATAGGTCTGGATCACCACATCTCCTGCTTCGGTTCCCCTGCCGGCCCTGCCGGCCGCCTGTGTCAGCAGCTGGAATGTGCGCTCCGCCGACCGGTAATCGTCTCCGTACAAAGACAGATCCGCCATGAGGATCCCGACCAGTGTGACGGAAGGGAAATCATGCCCTTTGACGATCATCTGGGTCCCCAGCAGGATATCCGCCTCCTCGGACGAAAAGGCGGAAAGAATCTTTTCATAGCTTCCCTTGCGCCGGGTGGTATCCGCATCCATGCGCAGGATCCTTGCCTGCGGAAATTCCTCCCGCAGATACTCTTCTATTTTTTCCGTTCCCGCCCGCATAGCCAGAACATAGCGGGAACCGCACTCGGGGCAGGAGCGGAAAGAAGGCCTCTCATATCCGCAGTAATGGCAGACCAGCCTCCCGTTGCCGTGGAGTGAGAGGGAGACATCACAGTGCGGGCATTTTGCCACAAAGCCGCAGCTCCTGCAGGATACAAAACCGGCAAATCCCCGCCGGTTAATAAACAGCATACTCTGCTGTCCCCTGCGCAGACGATCCTCGATCCTGGCATGGAGGCTCCTGGACAGCATGGACTTGTTTCCGGCGCGGAGCTCCTCTCGCATATCCACTGTCTCCACACGGGGAAGGCTTCCTCCCGTCAGCCTCTCCCGAAGATGGAACAGCCGGATCTCACCATGCTGCGCTCTCCAGTAGGACTCCAGAGAAGGTGTCGCCGACCCCAGGACCAGCACGGCGCCGTGCATTCTGGCTATTTCCTCTGCCACATCCCTTGTCTGATATTTGGGCATGGATTCATTTTTGTAACTGCGCTCGTGTTCCTCATCGATCACGATCACCCCCGGATGGGAAAAGGGGGTAAACAGGGCGCTGCGGGGGCCGATGATAACATCGATCTCCCCCCTTCTGGCACGTTCCCACTGATCTGCCCGCTCTGCTTCGGAAAGGGAGGAATTTACAACGCTGACCCTGTCCCCGAAATGGCTGTAAAAGCGCATCAGTGTCTGAAATGTCAGGGATATTTCAGGGATCAGCATGATCGCCTGTCTTCCACGGGCACAGATCTGACGGATGATGGAGATATAGACCTCTGTTTTCCCGCTGCCGGTGACCCCGTGGATCAGGCTGACCGGCAAAAGAGCATCACCGCAGGCAGCGCCGCCGGCGTCCTCCCGGCAGGCCTGCAGTCTGTCAAAATCCGCGACCACTGTATCCACGATCTCCTGCTGAGCAGCACTCAGTTTCATACCTGTCCGCGCGCTTGGCGATACATTGACGGGATTTCGAAGTTCCTGCACGGTAAAGACTTCCAGGACCCCCGCCCTTTTCATCGCATTCACTGCATCCGAGGCGACGTGCAGCCTGGTCGTAACGAGCGTATAAGGAAGCTCGGGAACCTCCAGGAGTTCCTTCAGCAGTCTCGCCCTCGCAGTCTGGTGCTTTTTCTCATAGACCTGCAGCTGTTTTTCACCTTCCTCTCTGGAAAGCAGCAGCCGGATCTGCCGGTGTTCCCTGGCCTTCCCCGCTTTCCGGGAAGCGAGCACCGTCCGCATTGCAGTCGCCATAGTGGAGCCGTAGCGGTTCTTCATCCATGCGGCAAGGCGCAGGTAGAACTCGCTGTCATCCTCCACAGAATAACCGCGTGCAGGTTCCACGATCTGCGCGATCTCTTTGATCTTGTCTTTTTCCACTTCCGCCCGGTCCGCAAAACCGACCACATATCCTTTGCGGAGCGTATTTCCGGCCCCGAAGGGCACCATGACGATGCTCCCCGCCCGAACGCTCTGCTGCAGTCCGTCAGGGATCCGGTAGCTGAAAGGCCTGTCCAGTCCTCTGCGGGAAATATCGATGATCACCTGTGCATATTTTTCCAAGCAAAAACCCTCCATTTCCCTCACTGTACACATGCTGGAGCACTTCAGTTCGCAGACATCTCTTGCAGGATCTCTTTGATCAGGACACGCTCATCCATGGGGTGCTTCTCCCCCCTGATCTCCTGATAATCCTCATGGCCCTTGCCCGCAAGGACCACAATATCCCCGGGCTTTCCGTTTTCGATCGCATAGCGGATAGCCTCTTTGCGATCCGGAATCTTGATATATTCTCCGCCCGTCGGCGCAATACCTGTCACAATATCCGCAATGATATCCATGGGCTCCTCAAAGCGCGGATTGTCAGAGGTGATGATCGTGAAGTCCGCCAGACGGCCGCTGACTTCTCCCATCTCAAATCGGCGGGAGCGGGCGCGGTTGCCGCCGCAGCCGAACAGACAGACCAGCCTTCCCGGGTTATATTCGCGGAGCGTCTTTAACAGGCTCTCCAGTGCCATCGCGTTATGGGCATAATCGATCATGAGCGTGAATTCATCGCTCACTTTGACCATTTCGATCCTGCCGCGGACATGGATCTGACGCAGGGACCTGCGGATATCCTCCTCCGAGACACGGAAATGTCTGCAGACCGCAATCGCGCACAGGGCGTTATAGACACTGAAACTCCCGGGCGCGGGAACATGTGCGTGGAGGGAAACGGCTCCCTTTGTGTCAAAGGCGATCCCCAGCTCTCCGGGAGTGTGGATCAGCTCGATGTTTTCCGCACGCAGATCGTTGTCCTCTCCAAGGCCGAAGGTCTCCACAGCACAGGTGTGGCCTTCCAGGATCCTGCCGCAATATGGATCATCTCCGTTGAAAATACCCGTCCTGCACTGCCGGAAGAGAAGGCTCTTACAATGCAGATAATCTTCAAAATCAGTATGTTCATTGGGACCGATATGATCGGGTGAAAGGTTGGTGAAAATTCCCAGATCAAACACAAAACCGGCTGTCCTGTGCAGCTTCAGGGCCTGGGAGGACACCTCCATAACGACAGCCTGTACGCCGCTGTCCGCCATTTCGCGAAATCGCCTCTGCAAAACGATCGACTCGGGTGTGGTATTGGCGGAAGGAATCCGCACTTCACCTTCCGGTGAGCTGTAGAGAGTCTCGATGGTCCCCACAAGCCCGGTCCTTATACCGGCAGACTCAAGGATAGAGCGTACCATATAGGTGGTGGTCGTCTTTCCCTTTGTCCCGGTGACTCCGATGATCTTCATCCGCTCTGCAGGATGCCCGTAAAAAGCCGCAGAGATCACTGCCATGGCAAGACGGGAATCTTCGACCCTGATGATCGTGTCCGTCGCTGTTTGCTCCGATAATGCAGAAAAACAGGCTGCCGGGGACAACCTTCCTGGAATCATTGGTGATCTCAACGATCTCCTTGTTCAGAACCGCCTCTATCCCGCTGTCCGCACAGATCCTTTCTCCGCCCGCCGTATAAAAGCGGCAGGGAAGTTCCTTTACGAGTTCTCTGATCTTCATTAAGAGCCTCCTCACAGATTCCGAAAATCAATTTACATGGCTGCTGTCATGAAAACACCGCTTTCTCACAGCGGTCTTCTATCGTGGCTGTATCTTCATATCTTTTATCACAAACTGGAGTGATTTTCTGCCCCTCCACTCGTTAATGTCGGGGTAGTAGACGATGCTGGCAGAAAGGTCCGCGCGTCCTGCATAGAGCGCGTCCCAGGCACCGGGTCCCGCTGCTTCCCTGACCATCTCCTGAAAGCGGTCCGCTTCGCAGAACCAGATCAATGTCAGACGGGCTCCCCGCGCATCTTCCGCCTCCATGCGCAGGACATTCTGTCCCCTGCCCATGATGCGCAGACTGTGAAGCCGGATTCCCCTCGCGGCAAATACGGGCTTGGGGTTTGCCATACCGCACGGATCCAGCAGGTTCAGTTCCTCTGTCATATCCAGTGTCCACAGCGCAGGCGGTAGTTCCATATCGATATGCAGGACCTCGGTCAGATCCTCTTCCCGCAGACTGCATCCCTCTTCAAGGCGTTCCCGCAAAAGGGGAATATCCTCTTCCTTCATGGAGAGGCCTGCCGCCATTTTATGTCCTCCGAATTTGGTAAAGCATTCCTTCACAGCCGTCATGGA
>ONXK01000116.1 GCA_900321785.1 uncultured Lachnospiraceae bacterium
AGCAAAATACAGATGTTCCGGTTTCCGACGCAGAGAACAAAACAGATGAGCGGCTCCCTGAACAGTGGATTCCTGCGGAGGTTGTCGTTCTGGCGATCGGCCACAGTGCCCGGGACACCATTGAGGAACTTTACCGGGAGAAGATCCCCCTCGAACAGAAGCAGTTTGCGGTGGGATTTCGTGTCGCGCATCCGCAGAGTCTGATCAATGAGAGTCAGTACGGGATTTCCGACCCGGCAGAACTTGAGAGGCTGCGTCTCAGTGCATCACCCTATAAACTCACTGCCCGGGCATTATCGGGAAGGGGTGTTTATTCTTTCTGCATGTGCCCCGGCGGCTATATCGTCAATGCCTCCTCTGAAAAGGGGCACGTATGTGTAAACGGCATGAGTGATGAGGGCCGTGACAGCGGCTGGGCCAACAGCGCCATCGTCATTACGGTAGGACAGAAGGAATTTGGCAGCAGCCATGTTCTTGCAGGAATGGAGTTTCAGCGAAAACTGGAGAAAAAAGCCTGGGAAATGGGAAAGGGTGCTGTTCCCGTACAGAATTACCCGGATTTCCGCACCTGTTTTTATGCAGATATTCATACGGATCCTGATGCAGAAGGATCGAGCTTTGAAGAAGGATCATTCTTTACAGACGGAATCAGAGGAAACTGCCGCAGGGCGCCCCTTCACAAACTGCTGCCTCCGGATCTTACGGAGGATTTTATTCAGGGTATGGACCAGTTTGGTCATAAGATCCGAGGGTTTGACGGGGAGCAGGCGATCCTGGCAGGTGTAGAGAGCAGGACATCTTCTCCTGTGCGTATCCCTCGCACAGATACTTTTGAGTCCACAGGCGCAGAGGGACTGTATCCCTGCGGTGAAGGCGCCGGTTATGCGGGCGGCATCATGTCCGCCGCAATGGACGGCATACGTATTGCAGAGGCTGTTGCAGCCTGTTTTGCACCTGCAGATCCGGACCTGTGAGTCGTTTCCCGGCTTCCGGTTTTTGTGAAAGGATAATGAAGAAATGAGTGAAACAAACAATTTTAAAGAAAATCTGAGCGGGAATACGCATGTCCGGGACACTGTTCCCGATGAAAACATGGCCTACCGGCAGGGGCTCAAAAACCGCAGGAGGATCGTCGTCAAGGTCGGATCTTCTTCGCTCCTTCACAGTTCCACCAACCGCCTGGATTATCATAAGATCGATGTGCTGGTGCGTGAGCTCAGCGACCTGAAAAACCGGGGGAAAGATGTCATTTTGGTAAGTTCCGGCGCCACGGCTGTGGGGCGTGAAGTCATCCGCCGCACCAAATCAAGCGCGGACCTTGTGGAAGACAGCAAGATCACAGTCAAACAGGCCTGTGCGGCCATCGGGCAGGCAAGACTGATGATGACCTACCAGCGTTTTTTTACCGACTATAATCAGATCTCCGCACAGATCCTGATGGACAAGAACTCCATCATGGAAAACCTCAGCAAATATAACCTCTACAATACCTTCAGCGAGCTTCTCAAGTTTGACTGTATTCCGATCGTCAATGAAAATGATTCGGTCGCGACCTATGAATATTCGGTAGGAGACAATGACAACCTTTCTGCCATGGTCGCGTCTCTCATGCACGCGGATCTTCTGATCCTGCTGTCTGATGTAGACGGACTTTACACAGATGATCCCAGGATCAACCCGGATGCCGAATATATCGAATATGTTCCTCATCTGGACGAAAATCTGATGAAAATGGCAAAGCATTCCACCGGCAGCGAGAGCGGGACAGGGGGTATGAGTACGAAACTCCAGGCTGCCATGATCGCGACCAAGAGCGGCTGTGATATGGTCATTGTCAACAGCCGCCATATGAAAGTCATCCATGAAGTTGTCCAGGGCCGCAATTACGGAACGATCTTCCGCGCAGATCCTGACCCGGACTTTGACCTGCAGGATTACCTGGAGTCCACAACATAAAAACCGTCCCGCGCCCTGCAATTCGGTTTTCAGGTGGTTCTGAACGGTAATAACTGTAAGTACAAATCTGCCGATCCGTTTTATTTTGCATACCATTTGTCAGGGTTTTGTGTTAAAGTATAAAGAGGACTAATGTGCAGACTCAGTCCGCACAGGCTGATTTCACGGTACATGACCAATCCAACTATATGTTTTCGAGATGCAATAGCCGGATGGCTGCGGAAAGGACGTGCTAAATGGCAGAAGTAATGGATCAGGAACTGGACCTGTCAAGATACGGGTACGTACCGGGCGATAAGTTTGTCGCTTATGTTTCTTCCTATACAAGAGCCGGCAAGAAGAAAGTCGGTATCCGAGTATATGATGTCGATGTTGAAGCAGGAACCCTCAGCGAGAAGAGCGAGATTTCCATCACGAACTCCTCCTATGTGACAATTTCCCACAATGGTCGTTTTCTGTATTCCATCACCGACTTTGGCGTGGAGGCCTTCAAGATCGTTTCAGGCGGAAACCTCGAGAAGATCAACCGCGGATCCATCAACGGCATGCGCGGATCACATCTTTCCACGGATTATAATGACGAATATCTCTTTGTCTGCAGTTACCATGACGGCAAGATCACCGTTCTGCGGCTGGGCGAAGACGGAAGTGTCGGTGAGATCACGGATGAGCTCTTCCTCAAGGGACTGGGAAGCATTGCGGAGCGCAATTTCCGGCCGCATGTGCAATGCGTGAAAATGACCAGAGACAACAAATATCTGTGTGTGGCAGACCTTGGCATGGATCACGTCAACGTTTATACCTTCAATGACGTTACCGGCAAGATCAAGCAATGTGCGGTTCTCCACTCTGAACTCGAGTCCGCACCCCGTCATCTCAAGTTCTCCAACGACGGACATTATCTCTATGTGGTCCATGAACTCAAGAACCTGATCGATGTCTATTTCTATCAGGAGATTGACGGCGTACCGGATTTCGAGAAGATTCAGACAGTTCCCACACTGAACGACTATCATGCGACAGGCTCTGCCGCCAGTGCCCTGAATTTCTCCTCGGATTTCAAGTATCTGGTGAGTTCAAATGCCGGCGATAACTCTGTGGTCATCTTTAAAATCGATCACGACAACGGATATCTTGAAAAGGTCCTCTGCCTGCCGATCAGCGGCGAGTATCCCAAAGATGCAGCTCTTTTCCCCGACGACAAGCACCTTGTCAGCCTCAACCATGAGTCGGATACCATGACATTCTTCAGTGTCGATATGGAGAAGAAGACAATCATCATGTCGGCGAAAGAGATCCAGGTGGACAAGCCCAACTGCATTATTTTCCATAAGCTCCTTCCGGAACAGATGTAAAACAGATGTATGACTGATGTACGACAGGAGGAGCGGGAGAGTCTGCCCGGGTGCAGACCCTGTGTAACCTGCAATTATCTCTGATTATCGAAAGAGTCATCAGCAGGCAGGAGAGATCAGTAATTGGTCTCTCCTGCCTTTCCATGTCGGTAAAAATAATTGCAGGAATCTTAACTAAACTCATATTTTCAAGACTCGCTCGCGAGTCTTGCGCGATGAAGAATAAAAAACAGCTGGAGTGATAATTCTATGTACGAACTGATCAGACAGGAAGGGCGCGCCAAGAGGGCGCGTATGACGACCGTGCACGGCGTCATCGAAACCCCGGTCTTTATGAATGTTGCCACGGCAGGCGCCATCAAGGGAGGCCTTTCGGCGGACGATCTGAGGACCATCGATACCCAGGTGGCACTTTGCAACACGTATCATCTTCATGTGCGGCCCGGTGATGCACTGGTCCATCGCATGGGAGGCCTGCACCGCTTTATGTGCTGGGACCGTCCCATCCTGACCGATTCCGGCGGATTTCAGGTCTTTTCCCTCTCGGATCTTCGCAGCATCAAAGAAGAAGGCGTCACTTTCCGCTCGCATGTAGACGGAAGAAAGATCTTCATGGGACCCGAAGAGAGCATGCAGATCCAGTCACATCTGGGCTCGACCATCGCCATGGCCTTCGACGAGTGCCCGTCTGCACTGGCGGACAGGGAATATGTCACCCGTTCGGTAGACAGGACAACACGCTGGCTTGCCCGCTGCAAGACCGAGATGCAGCGTCTGAACCGGCTGGAGACTACAGTAAACCCGCACCAGCTCCTCTTCGGCATCAATCAGGGTGCGATCATACCGGACATCCGGATCGACCACGCAAAGCAGATTTCGGAGATGGAACTGGACGGATACGCAATAGGCGGACTTGCGGTCGGTGAGACCCACGACCAGATGTATGACATCCTGGATCAGACAGTACCCCATCTGCCCGCTGACAAGCCCACCTATCTGATGGGCGTCGGTACACCGGAGAATATTATTGAGGCGGTGGACCGCGGTATAGACTTTTTTGACTGTGTCTATCCCAGCCGCAACGGCAGGCACGGAAACCTTTATACCAAAAAAGGCACTGTCCATATCAAGAGCGCCCGCTATGCGGAGGATCCCCGCCCGATCGAGGAGGGATGCGGCTGTCCTGTATGCCGCGGCGGTTATTCCCGCGCATATCTGCGGCACTTATACAAGGCCCAGGAAGCACTTGGACTTCGAATGGGCGTCATGCACAACCTCTATTACTACAATCATCTGATGGAGGATATTCGCAATGCAATCGATGAAGGCAGATTTGCGGCCTTCAAAAAGGATGCGCTCGATGAGATGCATCGGGGAGAAGACTGAATAAATCGCGCTGATACGCCGGTTTTTCACTCCGGATATTTTGCCGCGGGACGGCTGTAAATATCCTGTGACCGCATCGGAGAAACCGTCTCCGCCAATTTCTCCCCGCGTTGCCGCTCTGACGAGCGGCATGGTCGGAAAGACTGATTGTTCCTTTTTTGCCGGCATCATTCAATTCTGTGCATGTTAATTGCCTCTTACGTGCAGGTTTGTACCAGGCAGGCAACATCTAAGAAAAGTGTTGTAAAGACAGGTGTGTTTGTTGTATTATAGAGTGCAATGACGAAAAATAGTCATTAAAAATCTTTAAAATCAGGATGGAGGATATTCTAATATGAACCAGTTTACGATTATTATCATGTATGTTGCTATTTTCGGCGCTCTGTACTTCTTTATGATCCGCCCGCAGAGAAAGCAGGAGAAGGACAAGGCAGCTATGCTGGCAACACTCGCTGTTGGAGATACTGTTCTCACCACAGCCGGTTTTTATGGTGTGGTTATCGATATCAATGCTGATACTGTTATTGTGGAATTCGGATATAACAAGAACTGCCGCATTCCCATGCAGCGGGCTGCAATCGTGCAGATCGAGAAGCCCGAGGATGCGGAGGAGAAGAGCGAATCCTGATCGCTTCTTTTGGCACGGAGTGCCCCCTGTCCCATATCTGAACCCATGTCCTGATCCCGGTTGGGGGAGGGAGAAGCCTTCTTCCCGAAACCTGTATCAGATCTTATTATGGAGAGCCGAAGGGCTCAATAATCCTGGCAGATAATGTGCAGGCGTGTATTAGAGTACATGCCTGCGCTTTAGTGATGTAATGCTTTGACGCGGATTACCGCAAGGAATTATATGCCATAATTCAGACCCGGCGGATGCACGATTTGTTCTCCATCGGGTTCCGGCG
>ONXK01000269.1 GCA_900321785.1 uncultured Lachnospiraceae bacterium
AACAGAATGATGAATAACAGGATTTTTGTATGGCACTGATTTATATCGTAGAAGACGATCTCAATATTCGGGAAATTGAATCGATTGCGCTGAAAAACAGCAATTATACTGTGTCAGCTTTTGACTGCGCCGAGGCCTTCTTCGGACAGATGGCGGAACTTCTTCCCGATCTGGTGATCCTGGATATCATGCTGCCGGATCAGGACGGATACGAAATCATGCGGAAAATGAGGAAAAATCCTCTGACCGCCAAAATCCCTGTCATCATAGTGACCGCCAAGACCACGGAAATGGATCTGGTAAAGAGTCTGGACAGCGGCGCGGACGACTATATTCGAAAGCCATTCTCCATCATGGAACTTCTGTCCCGGGTCCGGGCACTGTTGCGGCGGACTGCGGAGAGCGCCCCCAAAGTCCTCACTGTCGGGGAAATCCGCCTGGATCAGGAGCGCTATCTGGTCTATGCCGGGGAGACACAGGTGGAACTCACCTTCAAGGAATTTGAACTGCTTCGTTTCCTCATGATCAATCCCAAGGTCGTACTGTCCCGCGAAGCCATCATGCAGGCCGTCTGGGATACCGACTATGAAGGGGAAACCCGCACCGTGGATATGCATATCAAAACTCTGCGGCAAAAGCTCGGCTCATGCGGCAAACAGATCGGCACTGTCAGAAATGTGGGGTATGTGATCTCATGAAACAAAAGATCAATCTGCGACTGACTCTGATTGCCCTGGTGGCCGTCTTCTCTGCCACCATCGGCGTGACACTTTTATACTATAATCTTTTCCAAAGCCAGGTAAAAAAAGACCTGGCTTTATACACGCGCCTTTTGTCCGACACAGGCGTCTTCCAGGCCGCCTATGCCGGCACCGAAGACGTGAATGCCTACGTGGAAAGCTCCGCCCTCCGTCAGCTCAGGCACGACAATCCCCGGATCACCTGGGTCACCGCCGACGGCACTGTCCTCTATGACAACGGTGCAGATGTCTCCGGTCTGCCCAACCACCTGGACCGGCCCGAAATCCGGGAAGCCATTGAGAATGGATCCGGAGAAAGCATACGGCGTTCCGACACCTTTCAGCTGAACACCTTCTATTACGCACTTCAACTGGATGACGGAACCATCCTGCGCACCTCGACCCAGGCCAGCTCCATCTCCAACGTTTTTGTCCAGTCACTCCCCGTCGTGTTCTCGATCAGCCTGATCTTTCTGGTGATCTGCATCCTTCTCGGACATTTCCTGACCATCCAGCTTCTCAGGCCTCTGGACCAAATGGCAGAACGTCTGGACAGCCCGATCAACGAACCGGTCTACCGGGAACTGCAGCCCTTTGCAGACAAGATCCGATCCCAGCATGAAAACATCCTGGAAGCGGCCTCCATGCGTCAGGATTTCACCGCCAATGTGTCCCATGAACTCAAAACCCCCCTGACAGCCATCTCCGGCTATGCGGAACTTCTCGAGAACAATATGGTCGCCCCTGATCAAGTGACCCATGTAGCCGAACAGATCCGCCATAATTCCGACCGCCTGCTCTCTCTGATCAACGACATCATCCGTCTGTCGGAACTCGACCACAAAGAACTCCCCCGAAAATTCACAGCCATGGATCTGGCACCCCTGGCTGAAGAATGCTGCAGAAATCTCTCCGTCAGCGCCCGGGCCCACCACCTCTCCCTGGCCTGCAATGGAGAACCTGCCCTGCTCTCGGGAGACCGGGACCTGCTCAAAGAACTCATCGAGAACCTCATCCAGAATGCCATCCAGTACAATCGCGAAAACGGCTCCATCCTGGTCCGGACCGGCCAGAAGGAGGACCATCCCTTCCTCTCTATACAGGACACCGGCATCGGCATCCCCAAAAACCAGCAGGAGCGCATCTTTGAACGATTCTACCGAATCGACAAAAGCCGGTCCCGCGAAACCGGCGGAACCGGCCTGGGCCTCGCAATCGTAAAACATATCGCGGAGATCCACGGGGCCGAGATCACCGTTGACAGCGAACCCGGCAAGGGCACCTGTGTTACTGTGGAATTCTGATTGTCAGTTCTGATTGTCAGGGGGATTGTCAGGGGGACGGTTCTCTGTCTCCTTTTTTCGTACACACGAGAAGACAGGAGGAGACAGAGAACCGTCCCCTGTCTCCTTAAGTAAAGCCTCCACAGTGTCATCCGGGTAATACGAATTACTTTCAAAACTTGTGCCGGGAAGTTTTCCGGAACATATACATGCGGGCTAAATTGATCGCGATTTTATAGTGAAGCGGACGAAGGGCTTTGTCGGCTTCCACCAGTTTTTCCCGGATGGGAATATTCTGGGGACAGTGCTGTTCGCATTTTCCACAGCGGATACATTGGGTGGCGAAGGCAGGCTCTTTTGTAAGTCCAACAGTCTGGCCAAACTGAAAACGTCCGGCACTTTTGGACTCCGTGTACATGGCATTGTAACAGCGGAAGATTCCCGGTATGTCGACGCCTTTGGGACAGGGCATGCAGTAGCGGCACCCGGTGCAGCCGGTGCAAGGGAGGCGATCCGGCAGTTTTCCTCGACCATTTCCAGGGAATTCATGCCGGAGAGGACAACCGTCACCTCCGGCTGGTTGTAGAGCCAGCGGAAGGCCCATTCTGCGGGCGTCCAGCCGCGTCCGCTGTCCTGCATGATCTTTTTTGCGCCTGCCGGCAGCATGTTCACAAGCTTTCCGCCCCGCAGAGGCTCCATGATCATGACGGGAATCCCTTTTGCGGCGGCAGCGCGGAGGCCGTCTACTCCGGCCTGGGAAACCTCATCAAGATAGTTGTACTGAATCTGGCAGAAATCCCAGTCGTAATCCTTCAGGATCATCTGGAAATGTTCCGTATTTCCATGAAAGGAAAAACCGATATTCCGGATAGCTCCGGACTCTTTTTTCTCTTTGATCCAGTCCAGGATTCCGACAGCCTTCAGCTTTTCCCACATGGTCAGGTCGGTCAGGTGGTGCATCAGATAATAATCCACATAGTCGGTCCTGAGGCGGGAAAGCTGCTCATGAAAATATTTGTCCAGGCCCTTTCGGTTTTTGATCATGAACTGTGGAAGCTTGGTGGCGATATTGATCTTTTCGCGGATGTGATTCCGCTCAAAGATTTCTCCGATGGCAGCTTCGCTCCCGGGATAGATATAGGCCGTGTCGTAATAATTAACTCCGGCATGGTAGGCAGCCATGATTTCCTTCTCCGCCTTTTCCAGGTCGATGTCGTTTCCTTTTCTGCTGAAACGCATACAGCCGAAGCCCAGTA
>ONXK01000143.1 GCA_900321785.1 uncultured Lachnospiraceae bacterium
ACACTCTGACAAAACTATATCCGCAGAGGAGAAGGAGAACCCTGACAGCGGACAAAACGGCATCCTGCACAATGACATCAGACAGAATGCAGAGATGTCTGAAAATACGGAAGAAACTTAAAAACAGAACAGCCAAAAAGCTGACATGTTTGTACACAGAGGACCATGACCAGAAGAGAAACACAAAAAAATAAAACAGAGCAGAGACGATCTTTTCTGCTTGTATATACAATTGCATTTGTGCTTACCTGCGCGCTGGTCTTCCGGTTTTTCCCGGCGGCAGGAAAGCGCATGGTATGGAAGGGCGACGGTCTCTCTCAGCATTATGTGGCACTCTGCTATTATGCCAGGTGGGGAAGAGCGGTCTTAAGGAGTATCCTGCAGGGGAAACCTTCCTTTCCCACCTTCAACCTGCATATGGGGTACGGGGCAGACCTGTTTACGACCCTGCAGTACTATGTGATCGGAGATCCGTTTAGCCTGCCGGCTGTCTTTGTGCCGCAGAAACATATGCTCTTTTTTCATGACGCTATGATCCTGCTGCGCCTGTATTTTGCAGGGATCTGCTTTGACGGGTACTGCCGCGAGATGGGGCACCGGGCGCCGGCGCCAAACCTGTGCGGCACACTGATCTATGTATTTTGCAGTTTTGCGCTGTTTGGCATGCGCCACCCTTATTTTCTGAACGCAATGATCTGGTTCCCGCTTCTTCTCATCGGAGCGGAGCATATTTTCAGGGGCCGGAAGGGCGGGCTGTTTACAGCTGCGGTCTTTTTGTCCTGCATCAGCAACTTCTACTTCTTTTACATGCTGGTGATCATGACCATCCTCTATGTTGTGTGGCGCGCGCTTCGGATCTGCCTCTTTCCTGCCTTTTCTGCAGATACGGGAGCAGCGATGAAGCAGATACTGTCGTTCGCGCTGCAGTTCCTCGGACGGGCAGTCCTGGGAACCGCTCTGGGCGCCGTATTTATGCTGCCGATTCTGCTGCGTTTCGTGCAGGATCCGAGAGCTTCGGAAGGCGTGGCATATGGTCTGCTGTATGCGGCGGATTTCTACAGGCAGATCCCGGAATCCTTTGTAGGCTTCGGAACGACACTTGTACTGGACAACTGGACCTGTCTGGGTCTGGGAGGCATGGGCCTTCTGGGGGTCCTGCTCTTATTTGTCGGTACGGGAAGAGACAGCAGAAAGGGTATAGACAACAGAAAGGATAAAGCGGGCAGAAGGAAAAAAACAGGCAGACCGGGCGAGGGGCGTTTTTCCGGACATATGGATCTGAAGATTGCCTTTATCGGAATGGCATTCATGACCCTGGTCCCTGCCGCAGGGGCAGCCCTCAACGGATTCACGTATCCGGCCAACCGCTGGATCTGGGCCTTTTGTATGCTGACAGCCTATATTGCGGTCGTCATGCTTCCCTGCCTTCACAGGATCACAGCAGGCAGAATGGCTCTTGTCCTGCTCTTTATGTCGGTATACGCTGTGGTCTGTGCCCTCATGGGTGCGGACAGAAGCGTGATAGGGGAGATCATCCTTGCGGCCGCTGCAGCAGCTTTTGTGTGGCTGGCAGGGGAGTTCCGCGGAAGGCACCCGGAGATTTCAGGGGGCCCAGTGTCCCTGCTCTGTACTGTCGTGCTGACCTTAACTGTCATTCTGACAGCATCAGGCCACGGTACCGCCTGCTTTGAAAAGGGGGCATGTTCCAGTGAAGTGCAGCAATATCATTCCAGGCAGTATATAGAGGCGATGATGGCATCAGAAGCCGCAGGCATGAAGAGTCTTCTGGGGAATGATACCTTTTACAGATATTCGGGCAGGGATCTTGCCAACAACTTTGCTCTTTTGAACGATGTGTCCGATACACAGTATTACTGGAGCCTGTCCGACAGTGGGACGGAGCAGTTTTTTACCGAGACCGGACAGTACAACGGCATGGTGCATATGTTTGACAATCTGGACAACCGCACAATGCTGGATGAGATCGCGGGCGTGACCTATTATAAGCGCGGTGACGGATCGCTTCTGCCTTTCGGCTATGAGAAGATGGAAGGCCTGCATTATGACAACCGCGAATTGTTCGGAGAAGCGGAGGAATCCCTTCCGGTCTTCGCATTTTCCGTATATAAAAATACCTGTGCGCTTCCGCTGGGATTTACATCCGACCGGTATCTGACCAGAAAGACTTATGACGCGCTCACGATTCCGCAGCGCCAGGAGGCGCTGATGCAGGGGATCCTTCTGGAAGACGGGGATCTGCAGACAGTGACTTCGCAGAAGACATCGTCGGATTCGGGAATCAGCGAGGCAGAGATCAGCTTTACAGAGGAAGAAATTCCCTTTGCCGTCAGAACAGAGGAGGGACTTGATATCACCGGGAAGGAAGACGGCAGCTTTGTAGTGACCGTCAGTGACACCGAGGCGGCGCTTCATCTGGGGGCAGAGGAAGAAGGAGCTCTTTCACAGGGAGAGATCAGCCTGCTCCTGACAGGGATGGAATATGCTGCCCCGGAAAAAGGCAGTGAACAAAAAGGCAGTGAACAAAAAGGCGGCGAACAGGCCAAAGAGCCGGTCTACGGTATTTCGGAGCCTGTGACCGTCCGTGTTACTGCGGACCGCAGCGACCATGTTGTCTCCGACAAGAAGGTAGAGTATACACTTCCGGACAATCCATGGAAGACGGGCAGATCGGACTTTATGTGCTGCTGCGGTTATACGGATGAACCCCTGACCGAACTGCGGATGAAGTTTTCCCGCAGGGGTGTCTATACTTTCCGCAGCCTGACAATAATCCGCCAGCCTATGGAAAAATATCCGGAGATGGCACAAAAGCTGGGTCAGTATGTGCTGGAAAACCTTGACCTGCATGAGCTCGCGGGAAGCGGCGCTACAAACAGGATCAGCGGCAGACTGACCGTTCCGGACAGCAGACTTTTGTGCATTCAGATTCCCTGCTGCAGAGGTATGCAGGCATATGTGGACGGAAAAAAGACGCCGCTGCTGCAGGCAGATACCATGTTCTGCGCGGTGAAGGTAGAAGAGGGGACACACGAGATCGAGTTGCGCTACAGAACGCCCGGAATGGCGGCAGGAGCCTGTATTTCCATAGCGGCACTTCTGATCATCATTGCGCAGGAGGCAGCCGGGCGGCTGCGAAAGAAGGAGCTCCGAAAAAAGAAGAGACTGTGAGAAAAGAAGAAGTTGTGAATCGAAGCATTGAGAGTTATCCCGATTCATTTGAAAAACATACGATGAGGAAAAGGGACTGAAAATGGGTGATTTGATCAGTATTATCGTACCCTGCTATAACGAAGAGGAGTCGCTGCGGCTGTTCCATCAGGCAGTCAGGAAGACGGAGAAGGAGATGCCGGACTGCCGCTTTGAAATCCTTTTGATCAATGATGGTTCGAAGGACAAAACGGTGGAAGTCATGCGGGAGCTGGCGAAGGAGGATCCGGATGTCAGCTATTTCAGCCTCTCCAGAAATTTCGGCAAAGAGGCCGCTATGTTTGCGGGCTTTTGCAATGCGAGGGGGGATTACGCGGCAGTGATGGACGCAGATCTGCAGGATCCGCCGGATCTGCTGCCTGAGATGTACAGGATCCTGAAATCCGGTGAGTATGACAGTGTTGCCGCGCGGCGTGTCAGCAGAGCAGGCGAACCGCCCATCCGCAGCTGGTTTGCAAGGCGTTTTTACAGCCTGATCAACAAGATCTCAGAGGCGGATATTGTGGACGGTGCCCGCGACTTCCGGCTGATGAAGAGGGAGATGGTGGACGCGATCCTGGCAATGAGCGAATCCAACCGCTTTTCCAAGGGCATCTTCGGATGGATCGGATTCAGGACTTACTGGATGCCTTACAAGAATGTGGAGCGTGTCGCGGGAGAGACCAAGTGGAGCTTCTGGGGGCTTTTGGGATATGCGATCGACGGAATCGTGAACTTCTCCCATGTGCCGCTGGATATTGCCTCCTGGTTTGGAATCCTGATGACGGGTATATCCTTTCTGGCCATCCTGTTTATCATTGTGCGAAAGCTCCTGTTCGGCGACCCGGTCGCAGGCTGGGCTTCCACTGCCTGTATTATCACTTTCATCGGCGGTATACAGTTGCTGTGTCTGGGAATCATGGGCAAATATCTGGCGACCGTCTATCAGGAGGTCAAAAAGCGCCCGCACTTTATCATCAGTGAGACAAACCGTGACAATGCAAAAAAGATCGGGTGAGATCGCAGACGTGCTTTCGGACCTTACCAGTCACACCTGCACCAGCCTCGAGTGTTTTCGCGCGCCCCGTGCGGGAAAATCCCGGGCCTCTGACACAGAATATACTCCGATGCACATTTGGAAATAAAACCGGAAAAGAGTAACATATGACTTTTCGAAAAAGAATGGTGGTCATGTTCGCCACGGTCATTGTGGTACCCATGCTTTTGTTCTCTCTGGCATTTGTATCGCTGGGGAACTATCTGATCGGCGAAAAGGGAGAACTGAGCGGATACACGTCTATCGTGGGCAACTATGATACTTTTGATTTTGACGCTGTACAGGCGTTTCAGATGGCGGAACAGAATCCGGATCAGCTGCAGGATGTAGAGTTCCTGCAGGAAATTGCCGACAAGATCCATGATATGAATGTATATCTGGTCGTCCGACGGGGGGAAGAACTGTATTATGCCAGTAATGAAACGCTGGCAGCGGCAGACCTCAGCTACCTGCCGGCCTGGGAGGGAGAGCAGCGAGGAGAAGATTCGGGTCAGGACGGGACCCTGCAGGGCAATGCCGCGGCGTATGAACACCGGCAGACATATGCCGAATCTGCCGCGGTTCTTACGGGACAGCCGGGAGCCGGGGAAGAGAAAAAAAACGGTCTTTCCGATACTGTACAGGCCAATGCGGCGGGTACGCAGCAGCAGAATCAGATGATCCAGGCGGGAAAACGAAGCCTCCTGGTACGCCAGCTTGACTTCTCTTTTCCCGACGGCGCGCAGGGAAGCCTGTTTATCGTCATGCGGATCATGGGATCAGTGCCATCAATATCGCCATGAACAACATCAGGGACGGCAACTTCACATATACCCTGTCTACGGGAGAGGAAGGCGAGATCGGCGATCTCTACCGCAACTATGAGGATATGCGTCTTCGCCTGAAGGAATCTGCGGATGAGAAGCTGGAAAGAGAAAAACAGAACCGTGAGCTGATCAGCAATATTTCCCATGATCTCAAGACGCCCATCACATCCATCAAGGGATATGTGGAGGGCCTGATCGACGGTGTCGCAAACACACCGGAAAAGCAGGAAAAATATATACGTACGATCTACAACAAGGCCAACGACATGGACCATCTGATCGACGAACTGACGCTGTATTCCCGTTTCGAGAGCGACCGCATCCCCTACAATTTCCACCGCCTGAATGTCGCCGATTACTTCGGTGACTGCGTCGAGGAAATTGGAATGGACATGGAGGCCAAGGGAATCGAGCTGAATTATACCAATCTTGTCTCGCCCCAGACCAAAATTATCGCCGATCCGGAGCAGATGAAACGGGTTATCAACAATATTGTGGGAAATAGTGTAAAATATATGGATAAAGAGAAGGGCCGGATCGACATCCGCATTCTCGATGAGCACGACAGCGTCCGCATAGAGATCGAGGACAACGGCAAGGGAATCGGCGCCAGGGATCTTCCCAATATTTTCGATCGTTTCTACCGCACCGACTCCTCACGCAATTCTTCGCAGGGAGGAAGCGGAATCGGCCTGTCGATCGTGCGAAAAATCATAGAAGACCACGGCGGATACATATGGGCGACCAGCCGGGAAGGGGAAGGTACCTGTATGCATTTCGTGATCCGTAAATATGTGGAACAGGAAGATGATACCGTCGAATCTTTGGATGAGACAGAAATCTGAATTGAGCGAACAGCGCTGTACAGGCGCGGGACGCGCGAAGCAGCACGCAGCGGAAGATGCTGCCCTTAAGGGCAGTCCGCATCCGGTGCGCAAGATTCGCGAGCGAGTCCTGGATCATACGTGTTTGTGAACGCGAAGCCATGTCCACAAGTATTACATCATAGTTGAGGAAAGAAAGTAAAAGACAGCGGTATTACTGAAAAAGGAGTACTAGATGAGCAGAATTTTGATCATTGAAGACGAAGAAGCAATCGCGGATCTGGAGAAAGACTATCTGGAACTTTCCGGATTTGAGGTGGAAATCGAGACAAGGGGGGACCGGGGACTGACGGCGGCTCTGCAGAAAGATTTTGACCTGATCGTGCTGGATCTGATGCTTCCCGGGATCGACGGATTTGACGTCTGCCGCAAGATCCGGGAGAAAAAGGACATTCCGATTCTGATGGTATCTGCCAAAAAGGACGATATTGACAAAATCCGGGGCCTGGGTCTCGGGGCGGATGACTATATGACCAAACCCTTCAGCCCCAGTGAGCTTGTGGCCAGAGTCAAGGCTCACATGGCGCGCTATCAGCGCCTGGTCGGCGCAGGCCAGAAGTCCAATGATGTTGTGGAGATCCGCGGACTTAAGATCGACAAGACTGCCCGCCGTGTATTTGTGGACGGGACGGAAAAGAATTTCACCACCAAGGAATTTGATCTGCTGACATTTCTTGCGGAGAACCCCAACCATGTCTTCAGCAAGGATGAGCTCTTCCGCAGAATCTGGAATATGGACAGCGTCGGTGATATCGCTACGGTTACGGTCCATATCAAAAAAATACGTGAAAAAATCGAATTTGATACCTCCCACCCTCAGTATATCGAGACGATCTGGGGCGTGGGATACAGGTTCCGCGCATGAGCCGGAAAGCGGACCGGGACAAGAAGCAGGCGGGGTCCGTTCGCCTGGATAAGCTGCTGGCACAGGAGGGATTCGGCAGCAGAAGCGATCTGGGAAAAGCGATCCGCGGCGGCAGGGCCTGTGTAAACGGGACTCTTGTAAAAGATCCCGGGCTTCGGGTCTGCCCACAGGATGAGATCCTGTTTGACGGAAAGGCTGTCACGCAGCAGGCCTGTGTTTATTACATGCTCCATAAACCGTCCGGCGTCATCTCTGCTACGGAAGACAGCCGTGAGAGGACAGTACTGGACCTTTTGCGGAATCCCGTAGACAATCCCGCGGACGCTGTCTTTGCCGGCGTCTCTGAAGGAAATTCTGCCGGGTGCCATGCGCAGGCAGAAAAGACCGTCCGACAGGGATCTGATCAGGAGGGGCTGCATATGCAACCTGTGCTCCGGCGCGGCCTGTTTCCTGTGGGAAGACTGGATAAGGATACGGAAGGGCTTTTACTGATCACAGATGACGGACAGCTGGCCCACCGGCTGCTGGCGCCCGGAAAACATGTAGAGAAGACCTACTATGCCATTGTGAGCGGACTGGTGACCGAAGAAGATGTCCGGATGTTTGCGCAGGGGCTGAAAGTGGACGGGGAATTTACCGCCATGCCTGCGCGGCTCTGCAGGGATGTGACAGAAGACAGGAAACTGGCAGCCCTGCTTCCGGACGATCACTCTGCACTTTTTCCCTCTGAGATCACACAATATTCGCAGATATTTGTTACTATTACAGAAGGCAAATATCATCAGATCAAGAGGATGTTTGCCGCCATAGGAAAGGAAGTACTGTATCTCAAGCGCCTTTCCATGGGATCATTGTATCTGGACCCGGCTCTTGCGCCGGGGCAGTTCCGCCCGCTGACCCGGGAGGAAATCGACATGCTCGTCACCCGGTCATAACCTGACCGGCTTGTGACCGGTAACGAATTGCTCTGCAGTTCCCTGTCGCTGTCTGGAGGATACCCGAATGCGAGGTTCTTTCGTTTATCATAAAAACACCAATAAAAAGAGAATATTGAAACGAATCGTTCTTACGGCGGCCTCGGTCGTCATGTCTGTCTGCATTTTAAGTGCCTGCGGGCCTGAGCCGGGGCAGGACGGTGAGGAGGGGCAGATTTCCGCAGGAGAGATGTTTTCCGGTCCGGAAGCCGCTCCCGGAAAAGAAGATGCGGCGGGCAGTGCAGGCGGTACAGAGAGTGCTGCCGAAAAGACAGACACGGAAAAAGGAGACGCTGCCGGTCCCGGAAATACATCTGCAGGCGGAGCAGGAAGCACCGCTGGCTTCGGACCTGCCGGTGCAGGCACTGCTTCTTCGGCATCAGCTGCCGCATCAGCGGAACAGGACTTGTTTTCCCATCCGATTCAGGGAGAGATCACGCAAAGTGATCCGCAGACACTGGAAATGCTGCAGAGCTATCTCAATGAAGACAGCAGCTATGGATTTCTGCTTTCCTCGTATGATATTCCGGAGGAGATCGATCTGAATCAGGTCTTTTATTCGGGAGCAGGTTACGAGCAGAAAGAACTGACTAAGAAAGAAAAAGAACTCCTGCTGCAGCGGATCCCCCAGGATGAAATCAGCACTCCTGTAGTCAAGGTGACGGATGAACAGGTTGACACGCTGCTCAGGCAGAAGGCCGGGATCACCTATGACGAAGCGAAGAAATCCTTCAAAGAAGAGGACGGATGGGAGCATATAGGACGGATGGAAGCCTGGTACGCCCTTCGGAGAGATAGCAACCGGATGTACGCTCAGTGCACGGATGCCTGGCAGCAGGGTGATCTGTATATTATCCATTACCGGCTGACCGCACAGCCGCCTGCATCATCCGCAGCAAAAGCAG
>ONXK01000103.1 GCA_900321785.1 uncultured Lachnospiraceae bacterium
AATCATTGCGCCGTTATAAGCAGTAGTTTTTGTGAAGGAGGCATTACAATGGCAGAGAGACTTACAGGTCACACAGAACTCGTCGGCTTGATCGCGTATCCGATCAGACACTCCAGCTCACCGGCGATGCACAACGAAGCATTTGCTTATCTTGGACTGGATTATGCATATCTTGCATTTGAAGTTGACAACAGCACACTGGAGGATGCGGTTAAGGGAATCCGCGCTCTGAAGCTGGTCGGCTCCAATGTTTCCATGCCCAACAAGACAGTTGTCGGACAGTATCTCGACAAGCTGTCTCCTGCGGCAGAGCTTGTGGGCGCAGTCAATACCATTGTCAACAAGAACGGTGTATTGGAAGGACACTGCACAGACGGTATCGGCTACATGCAGTCCCTGAAAGATTATGACATCGATGTGATCGGAAAGAAGATGACGATCGTCGGAGCGGGCGGTGCAGGAACTGCCATCGAGATCCAGGCTGCTCTGGACGGCGTTGCAGAGATTTCTATTTTTAATATCAAAGATAAATTCTGGGCAAATGCCGAGAATACTGTTAAGAAGATCAACGAGAAGACCAACTGTAAGGCACAGCTCTTTGACCTGGCAGATCATGAAGCCCTCAAGAGAGAGATTGACAGCAGCGTACTTCTGGCAAACGCTACCGGCTGCGGTATGAAACCTCTTGAAGGCATGACCTGACTTCCCGACAAGTCCTATCTGCGTCCCGACCTGATCGTCACGGATACTGTCTACGCACCCGCTGAGACAGAGTTCCTCCGGATCGCAAAGGAAGTCGGCTGCAAGAACATGAACGGCTTCGGCATGATGCTTTTCCAGGGCGCTGCAGCATTCAAACTCTGGACCGGTGTTGATATGCCCATCGACCACATGAAGGAAGTCCTGGGAATCCGCTACGGAGAATAATGCCTGCAGCGGCACGGCACCCGGCACGGCACCATTTGGCGGGTGCCGCGCTGTAAGGATAATGAAACCTTTGAACATGGTTTTATACCTGTTTCATATAGTCACAAACAACTCTAATTCAGGAGGAGAATACTATGGCAAACGTGATCGAAGTCCGCGGCGTGAAGATTGGCGAAGGTACTCCCAAGATTATCGTCCCGATCGTCGGCGTGACCAAAGAGGAGATTCTGGCAGCAGCTGATTCTTTTAAAGATGTGCGTCTGGATCTGGTCGAGTGGCGTGTCGACTGGTTTGAAGGTGTCTTTGACTTTGCAAAGGTCGAGGATGTCCTCAAAGACCTGCGTCCCGCACTTGGCGATGTACCGATCCTGTTTACATTCCGTACATCCAAGGAAGGCGGCGAGAAGGCGATTGAGCCGGAAGCATACGCAAGGCTCAATATCCAGGCTGCACAGACCGGCCTTGTGGATCTGATCGATGTCGAGGCTTTCACCGGCGACGATATCGTCAAAGAGATTATTGCGGGAGCTCATGCGGCAGGCGTAAAAGTCGTTGCTTCCAACCATGATTTCGGCAAGACTCCTGAGAAGGACGACATCGTCGGAAGGCTTCGCAAGATGCAGGACCTCGGCGCGGATATTCCCAAGATCGCGGTTATGCCCAAAAATAAAAAGGACGTCCTGGTTCTCCTTTCCGCAACAGAGGAGATGGCAACAGATTATGCGGATCGTCCCATCATTACCATGTCTATGGCCGGCACAGGCCTGATCAGCCGTCTGAGCGGTGAAGTTTTCGGAAGCTCCTGTACTTTCGGCGCTGTCGGCAAAGCTTCTGCGCCGGGACAGATGAATGCGGCTGATCTGGATACAGTTCTCAACCTGATCCACAACAGCCTCTAAACTGAATACTGCAGGTTACAAGTCAAACCCGCACCGGACACTTTGTGGTCTGGTGCGGGGGAGGCACTTTTTTTGTGCGCAAAAAAATTCCTGTCTTTGTGCGCGGAATAACATTTCCTGCATTTGTGCGCGAAATAACATTTCCTGCTTTTGTGCGTGAAATGTCTTTTCCTGCACGACATATCTTATTTACAGCCACAATTGGGAGGTCCGGTTAAAAGTGAAAAAAATTCTTTTATATGTGGATGAATATCTGGAAGAATTTGTCATGACCATTCTGCTGATCCTCATGGCAGTGATCATGGGCATCCAGGTTCTTTCCCGTTATGCATTCGGAATGTCATTATCCTGGTCGGAAGAGGTGACCCGTTATCTGTTCATCTGGTCCGCATTTATCAGCGTCAGTTTCTGCACAAAGAAGTTTCTGGCGATCAAGATCGATCAGTTTGTGAAGATCTTCTCCAAGAGAGGAAGAGCGGTCATCGGACTGATCAACCTTACCATCCAGTTTGCCTTTTTTGTCTACCTGGTTCCTTACGCATGGCGCTATCTGATGACTACGATCGAGAGTGGTCAGGTCAGCCCCGCCTGCGGAATTCCTATGTACTATATCCAGTCGGCACCGCTGATCTGCTTCTCTCTGTGCGTGATCCGCATTGTGGAGAGATGGCTTCTGGAGCTTCATAACCTGACAAAGAATGATGATCTTGTGAGATGGCCTTCCCGCATCGATCGTGATTCCGCAAAAAGCGAAGGAAAGTAATTGAGAAAGGGGAACCAGTATGTCACCTATTGTCGTATTTATTCTGTTTGCGCTCTTTCTTCTGATCGCGATCCCTGTCTCGGTCACACTGGGGCTTGTCGCAGTGCTTCCGGGCGCGTTTGATCCTTCCTTTACAGCGAGCGCAAGTTATGTCATCCGTTCCATGGTGGGCGGCATTGATTCTTTCCCGCTTCTGGCGGTTCCGATGTTCGTACTTGCGGGCATCCTTATGGCGCGCGGACAGATCTCCAAGCGTCTCTTCGACGTTTTTTCCTATTTCCTTGGAAAACGCACCGCAGGTATTCCCTGTGCGGTGATCATCACCTGCCTGTTTTACGGCGCGATTTCGGGTTCCGCTCCCGCGACTGTTGCGGCAGTCGGTTCCATGACGATTCCGCTTTTGATCGATATGGGCTATGACAAGGTCTTCTCGACAGCAATTGTTGCGGTCGCGGGCGGCCTGGGTGTTATCATCCCCCCCAGCATTCCTTTCATCATGTTCGCGATGGCGTCCGGCGCATCTGTCAGTGATCTGTTCCTGGCAGGTATCGTCCCCGGTGTTCTGATCGGTGTCCTGCTCATGGCCTATGCCTTTGTTTACTGCAAGAAACACGGTGAAGATCGCGAGAAGATCGACAGCCAGATCAATGCGCTCCATGAAAAAGGCTTTTTTAAGGTATTCCGCGAGAGCTTCTTCGCAATCCTGAGCCCTGTGATCGTTCTGGGCTGCATCTATTCGGGTGTTGCCTCCCCTACAGAGGCTGCGGTTATTTCCGTTTTCTATTCACTGATCATCAGTATGTTCATCTACAAGACACTTAAGTTCGGGGATCTGTGGGGAATTCTGGTGGAAGCGATCAGAACCTACTCACCGATCATGTTCATCCTTGCGGCATCTACAGCATTCTCACGTGTGCTTACACTGATGCAGGTGCCTCAGATGGTCAGTGCCTTCATTCTGGAGAGCTTCACAAACAAGATCATTCTGCTGATCGTGATCAATATCTTCCTGCTTCTGGTCGGTATAGTCATGGATACGACGCCTGCGATCCTCATTCTGTCGCCTATCCTGCTCCCGATCGTCACTGCAGTTGGCATGAACCCGATCCACTTCGGCGTTGTCATGGTTGTTAACCTGGCCATCGGTTTCGTTACACCTCCGATCGGCGTCAACCTGTTTGTCGCAAGTTCCCTGACAGATGTACCGGTCATGGATATTGCCAGGAAGGCCATGCCCATGATCATCATGTTCCTGGTTGCTCTGCTTCTGATCACCTATATTCCGCAGATCAGCCTGTACCTGCTGTAAGAAAGGAGGAAAGCATGAAAAAATTCAGCCTTAAAATCAGTTTCATGACAGTATGCCTGCTTACTGCCCTCCTTGCTCTGACGCTGACCGGCTGCGGCGGGGCAGCAAAGTCCGACGGCACACAGACATATGCATGGCCTCTGGGAACATCCAGCCCGGAGGATACAGTCACACAGATATACGCGGAGCGTTTCGCGGAAGAGGTTTCGCGTCTCTCTGACGGAAAAATGCGTATTCAGGTTTATCCCAACAGTATTGTCGGCGGTGACCGTGAGCTGCTCGAGTCCTGCAAAGATGGTGATATTCCCTTTGTAGTTCAGAATACGGCTCCCCAGGTTACTTTCCTGCCCGACATTGCCGTATTTGACATGCCCTGCCTCTTTGACAGCATCCAGGATGTCCGTGAGCACATCGATAATCCGGAATTCATGGATCAGATCAACAAGGTCTACAAGGATGGCGGCTATGAGCTGCTGGGCTATGCGGACCAGGGTTTCCGTGTCATGACTTCAAATAAAGATGTCTTCACTGCAAACGACCTCAAGGGCCAGAAGATCCGTACTATGGAGAATCCCTACCATCTGCTCTTCTGGAAATCCCTCGGCGCCAATCCCACACCGATGACCTTCTCAGAGGTCTATATCGGTCTGCAGCAGGGAACCATCGATGCTCAGGAAAACCCTTATGAGGTCATTGTTTCCAACAGGCTTTATGAGCAGCAGGATTATGTCATTGAGACCAACCATCTGCCGCATCTGATCTCCCTCATTGTCAGCAGCGAGTTCATGGACAGTCTGCCGGAGGACCAGCAGGCCATTATCCGCGAAGCTGCAGAGACCGCAAAACAGGAAGCCCGTCAGCAGTCTGATGAGCGTATTGCTTCCAGAATTGCCACGATTGAGGAGAGCGGAAGCAAGATCAACCGCCTGACAGAAGAAAACATGCTGGTCATCCGCCAGAAATGTATTCCTGTCTATGATCAGATTGAAAAGAATGTTTCCCCCTCCCTGGTCGAGGCATACTGCGGAAAAGAACTCGAAGAGATCCGTTCTATGGTTCCCTGACATCCGGGGCATTTGAAAAGCGGATTACACAATCAGGTAAACAAAGAACGCCCGGCTGTGAAGGCCGGGCGTTTTTTAAATCAGGCTGTGGCAATGTTACAAGTCACTCCCCCACCAGATTCGACGTGTTTTTGAGCGTCGGAACGCTCAAAAACCGGAGTTTTACGGCGTTCGGCGTTTCGCGAAGCGAAATGGGCGTGACGAGACGTGGTAATGCACACGGCGAGAAAGATGGGGCAATGCACACGGCGAGAAAGATGTTGAAAAACTTGTTTCTATGTTATAGAATACTTTTGTATTGACGCGAAATTTTCAGGAGGTACTTTATATGATTTCTGCAAGTGATTTCAGGAATGGCATTACGATTGAGAAAGACGGCAGCGTTCTCGAGATCGTTGAGTTCCAGCATGTTAAACCCGGTAAGGGCGCGGCGTTCGTCAGAACCAAGCTGAAAGATATTATTAACGGCGGTGTTACAGAGACCACTTTCCGTCCCACAGAGAAATTCCCCCAGGCCAGAATCGACCGCAAGGAGTATCAGTATCTGTATCAGGATGGCGAGCTCTATGCATTTATGGACACAGAGACATTTGACCAGATCTCGCTTGGTAAGGATATTGTCGGCGACAACATGAAGTTCGTTAAAGAGAACGACATGGTCAAGGTTAATTCCTACAACAATACCCCGTTCGCCATTGAGCCCCCCATGTTTGTCGAGCTGGAGATCACTGAGACCGAGCCCGGCTTCAAGGGTAACACGGCAACCGGTGCGACCAAGCCCGCGATCGTTGAGACCGGCGCACAGGTCAGCGTTCCGCTGTTCTGCAATATCGGCGACAAGATCAAGATCGATACCAGATCCGGCGAGTATCTTTCCAGAGCATAATCTTTTCCTGAGGGAATGCGTTTTGCTGTATACGGACACGGCGCAGTCGGGCGGCTTCCCTGAATATTATTTGTAAGATCAAAAAGGCAATGAGTACATGTGGCTCATTGCCTTTTCTTTTTTGGCACGCGTCTATGGTACAAGGTATGAAGACTTATATACGGAGGACAAGCAGATGTATGGAGAGTTAAGGAATAAAGACAATAAGAAGATCCGGGAAAAAGAATACTATGAGATGCTTCAAAAGGAACTGGAGAAGCGTGCCGGGGAGGATACGGAGATCTCATTTCGAAATGTGAGAAAGAATAACGGAGTTTACAAAAAGGCCTGTACGATCCGCTTTCATGACGCGCAGATCGCGCCTACCGTCTACCTGGAGCCCTATTACAACCACTATCTGGACGGACAGGCAGTGGCGGAATCTGCGGACAACATACTGAACTATTGCAGATGCAGTACGCCGGACATCACTGTTCCCGACAACTTTTTCAAGGAATACAGCACGGTAAAAGGCCGGCTCGGGATCAAGCTGATCGGGAAAGAACGCAATGAAGCCTATCTGCGGGAAGTGCCGCATATCGACAGGGGAGATCTTGCAGGTATTTATTACTATCTTCTGGAAAACAAGGCATTCGGGAACGGAATGATCGTGATTCGAAATACAGATCTTGAACGTTGGGGGATCACGACAGACCGGCTCTATGCGGATGCCATAGAGAACTGCCCCCGCATGCTCCCGCCCGTACTCCATGCGCTTTCGGATGTCCTCGGCGTTCTTCTGCCGGATGATGAAGAAGACCTTTATCTGCTTACCAATGAATCCGCACTCTATGGTGCCGCGGTCATTCTGTATCCGGGTATCCTGCAGGAAGCGGCAGATTATATGGAGAGCGACTTCTTTGTACTTCCCAGCTCTGTACACGAAGTCATTCTTCTTCCGGACAATGGAGAAGAACCGGAAAGCCTCCTGCAGATCGTCTCTGACATCAACCACACCCAGGTCGAAGAGGAGGAGATCCTGATCGATGCCGTCTACAAGTACACATCCGGAGATGACTTTATACACAGGCTGTTATAGAAAAGGAACGGGGATGTCTGTGGGAAATGCATAAATACAGCGGATCTTTTATACTGATTTTTACTGAAAGTATTTATTTACTTTTTTTATATAGTGGTCTAAAATATTTATATTCATTTCCCCAAAACTGCAGGTGTGTCTTTTCTGCCTGCTTCTATAAATCTGTGATGAGGAAAGTAGGTCAGCGGATGTCCCAGAGAAGGGTGCCTGCTGTGCGGTTTTTCCGGTTCTGTGATCTGTATGACGGATCAGTATCAGGGAATCGTGGGAATCATGCGGCAGTTCTGGAAGTGCCCCGTCGGAAACTGTCTGAAGACCACCTCGGAGAGGCTCTAATAAAGCCCGGTGACTCCGTGATCGTCCTAAAAAAGTGGCGGCAGTAAGATTTTACGAACCTGATATGCCTTTTGTGAATCTGCCGCAAGCAGGGTGGAACCGCGTTGAATAAACGTCCCTCGCAAGCAACTGTATATGCTGTGCGGGGGATTTTTTTATGCACAGTGAATTTTTTCACAAAGAGAACTGTCACGAAGGAGGAAAGTATGGCAAGCGAACAGTATCTGGAAGTTTATCGTCACTCTCTGTCTCACATTCTGGCAAAAGCTGTATTTGAGATTTTCGGAAAAGAAAATGTACAGTATGCAATCGGACCGCAGATTGCGGACGGCTTCTACTATGATTTCATTCTGCCCAGGCAGGTGAACAAAGACGATTTCAAGATGATCGAGAACAAGATGCGTGAGATCCTCAAGCGCCGCGAGGACTGGACCGAGAAGGAATTGTCCCGTGCGGAGGCGCTGGAGCTCTTCCGGGGCCAGAAGTTCAAGACCGAGCTGATCGAAGATCTGCCCGAGGACGAGCGCATCACTGTCTATTATACCGGTGAGGATTTCGTCGATCTCTGCCGCGGTCCTCACGTGGCAAACTCTCAGGAGCTCATGGGTGCTGCTTTTGAGATCAGGAGCGTCTCCGGCGCTTACTGGCGCGGCGATGAGCACCGCGATTCCCTGCAGAGAATCTATGCCTATGCATTCCCGGACAAGCAGGCTCTCAAGGCCCACAAAGCCCTGATCAAAGAGGCGATGGAACGCGATCACAAGAAACTGGGCCCGCAGCTCGACCTCTTCATGTTCGATGAGACCGCCCAGGGCATGCCCTACTGGCTCCCCCGCGGCTGGAGAGTGTTCAACACCCTGCTTGAGTACTGGAGAGGCATCCACGACCTGCACGGTTATCAGGAGATCTCCGCCCCCATCATTAATAACAAGAAGCTCTGGCTGATCAGCGGCCACTGGGCACATTACGTAAACAATATGTTCATTATCCCCGGCAAGGACGGCACCATCGAGGCGGATGACACCATGGCAGCCAAGCCCATGAACTGCCCCAATGCCATGATGGCCTACAAGCGCAGGGTGCATTCCTACCGCGATCTGCCCATCCGCTATTCCGAGACGGACGTTGTGCATAGAAAAGAGAAGACCGGCCAGCTCAACGGCCTCTTCCGTGTCCAGATGTTCCGTCAGGACGATGACCATACCTTCGTAATGGAAAGCCAGATCGAAGACGAGATCAAGGATGTCCTGGGCATCGCCGATGAGATCTACCAGACCTTCGGCCTGTCCTACCGCGCTGAGCTGTCCACACGCCCCGAAGACTTCATGGGTGATATCGAGCTCTGGAACGAGGCGGAAGCTTCCCTCAAGAAGATCCTTGACGGTATGTACGGCGAGGGCAACTATGAGATCAACGAAGGCGACGGCGCTTTCTACGGTCCCAAGATCGACCTGCAGATCAAGGATGCCCTGGGCCGCGAGTGGCAGTGCGGCACTGTCCAGCTCGACTTCCAGCTGCCCAGAAACTTTGAACTGACCTACACCGCCAGCGACGGCTCCGAGAGAGTTCCCGTGGTCATTCACCGCGCTCTGTTCGGTTCCCTGGAGCGCTTTATCGGCATCCTGATCGAGCACTTTAAGGGTGCGTTCCCCTTCTGGCTCTCCCCTTATCAGGTGGGTATCGTTCCCATCCGCACAGAGCACAACGAGTATGCAAAGAAGGTGGCAGGCAAGCTGGCTGCCAACCGCATCCGCTTTGAGGCTGATTACTCCGACAAGAACATGAAGGAGAAGATCAAATACTATAAGAATTTCAAGACTCCCTATGTCGTCGTCATCGGAGATAAGGAAGCTGAGGAGGGTACCGTTTCCCTCAACCTGCGGGGCTCCAACCGCCAGCTCAACAACATTCCGCTTGACACATTCATTCAGATGTGTTTGAAGATGAACGCCGAGCACAGCCTGGATCTGATCGACTCTCTGGAGTGATGTGCCAAGACCCTGCAGCATGGCAGTTTTCATCGTTCATGTTTGCGGGCACCTGCCCATGGCTAAAGGATTGTAACTGTTTACAAGTCACTGTCACGCCATCGATAGGACGTGACAGTGATAAAGTATTTGCGAGCTTGTCTTCAGGACTCGTCAAATACGGCCTATCGCATAAATTTTCTGAAAAATTCGATAATTTGATTGAAAAACATTGACATTTTCGGCGTTTTTCAATATTGTTGTGAAGACCGCAACACTGTCTGCAAAAGGCCGGTAAGAGAAGATACCGGCGGATGGAGGATCGCAGCGAATGATACCTGAGAAAATCAAAGAACTGAAGCTTTTCGCCAACAAGGGACGGATGTACATCGTGAAAGAAACCCATGAGGCCAAGTCCGGACATCCCGGCGGAAGCCTCTCCTCTATGGATTACATGACCTATCTCTACAATGTAGAGATGCGGATCGATCCCAAGAATCCCAAGGATCCGGATCGCGACCGCTTCGTCCTTTCCAAGGGACACTGTGCTCCCGGCCTGTATGCCGTGCTGGCAATGAAGGGCTTTTTCCCGGAAGAAGACCTGATGACGATCAGAAAGATCGGTTCTTATCTGCAGGGACACCCCAACATGAATACCACCCCGGGCGTGGAGTTCTCCACCGGCTCCCTGGGGCAGGGATATTCCGCAGCCTGCGGCATGGCCAACGCTGCGAAAAATGTCCTGAAAAAGGATATCAATGTCTATGCTCTGCTGGGTGACGGCGAGATCGAGGAAGGCCTTGTCTGGGAAGCTTCCGAGTATGCCGCTCATTATAAGCTTGACAACCTCTGCATCGCAGTGGATGTCAACGGTCTCCAGATCGACGGCTTGACCAAAGATGTCATGAACATGGAACCCATCGATGAGAAGTTTGCCTCCTTCGGCTTCAATGTCGTCAAGTGCGACGGCAACGATTACAATGAGCTGGAGAGAGCTTTTGCTTCCTTCCACGCCGCAAAGGGCTGCGGCAAACCGACTGTCATTCTGATGAAAGCTGTGAAGGGCTTCGGTGTCTCCTACATGGAAAATGTGGCTGACTGGCACGGCAAGGGACCCAATGACGCGGAATGTGCACAGGCGCTCGAAGAGCTGGAAGCTGTCCGCAAAAAGCTTGAGGCGGAGGGACCCGAGGTTTCCTCCAGAGCGGAGACCGTGATCGAAGCCGGAAAAGAGGAGGAGTGATCGATGGCAGAAGTGAAAAAAATCGCAACCAGAGAAAGCTATGGAAAAGCGCTTGTAGAACTCGGCGCGATTGACCCCAGAGTCGTAGCGATCGACGCGGACCTCGCCGGTTCCACCAAGACAGGTATGTTTAAAAAGGCATATCCCGACAGACATTTCAACTGCGGCATCGCAGAGTGCAATGTGATGGGAACCGCTGCGGGCATGGCTGCTATGGGCCTGATCCCCTTTGCGTCCAGCTTCGCTATGTTCGCGACCGGCCGCGCTTATGAGATCATCCGCAATTCCATCGGCTACACAAGACTCAATGTCAAGATCTGCGCTTCCCACGGCGGCATTTCTGTCGGTGAGGACGGCGCTTCCCACCAGTGCTGTGAAGATTTCGCACTCATGCGCGTCATTCCCGGCATGCTGGTCATGTCCCCCGCGGATGACGTAGAAGCCCGCCAGATGGTCAAGGCTGCTTACGAATATAACGGCCCCGTATATATCCGTCTTGGCCGCGCAGCCATCCCCGTATTCCACGATGAGGAGAATTACAAGTTCGAAATCGGCAAGGCGGAGATTCTTCACCAAGGAACCGATATCTGTATCATCTCCAACGGCGTTCTCACCTACGAAGCCCTCAAGGCTGCTGAAACTCTTGAAAAAGAGGGCATCCACGCCCGCGTCCTCAATATGGGCACCATCAAGCCCATCGACAAGGAAGCCGTCATTGCGGCTGCCAGGGAGTGCGGCGGCAGGATCATCACAGCCGAAGAACACAGCGTGATCGGCGGTCTCGGAGAAGCTGTCTGTGCAGTCCTGGCTGAGAACTATCCCGCCCGCGTCCGCCGCATCGGTCTCCAGGACGTCTTCGGATACTCCGGACCTATGGCGCAGCTCATGGTTGAGTTTGGCCTGGATGAGACCAATATCGTCAAGAC
>ONXK01000117.1 GCA_900321785.1 uncultured Lachnospiraceae bacterium
GCTCACCGGCCGTGATATGACTGCCGAGCAGAATGAGATCGTCTCCAAGTATCTGCATACCATCTCCGACCTGGAGCTTATTTCGGACCAGGCCCTCGTTATTGCCATCGGTTCCCATGAGGCCTTCGAGAAGCTGGGAACCTTCTCCGGCGGCGCCGACCGCGAGCTGAACATCATGGCTGATGCAGTGGAGAAGGTCACAGACCTTGCGGTCAGAGCATTTATTGAAAATGACCTGTCTCTCGCAGAGCAGATCGAACCCCTCGAGGAGATCGTCGACAACCTTTGCGACACCATGAAGCTCAACCATGTCGACCGTCTGCAGAAGAAAGTCTGTACTATCGCACAGGGCTTCATTTTCAACGATATTATCACCGGCTGCGAGCGAGTTTCCGACCACTGTGCCAATATCGCCGTCGCCGTCATCGTCTCCGGACATGACAGCTACGATATGCACGAATACCTCACCAAGCTGCACGAGGATCGCAGCTCTGCTTATCAGCATTATTTCGAGGAGTTCAACAAGGAATTCAACATCGAGCTCTCCGCATCCAAGGATTCTGCACAGACTCCTATCGTCCGTTCCGCTTCCGCTGTCTTTGCAGATTAAGGGGGCGATCCCCGGCGGATCGGATCCCATCGGAGAAACCCGTTCAGGGCTTTCTCCCCGGGTATCTCAGCCCGGGAACGTTTCGATATGAATGAATATTGCCCGGTGCTTTTTTCAATTCGTTTTTTATCTTTATTTGCGGTAAAAGAAACAATATTAAACAAGAGGATCGCCAAAAACGCCAAAAACGTCAAAAAATGCAAAACAGGGGTGCATCTGCGAAAAATCATGTTATAATGCAAAATACTGAAAAAAGACCCTGCTGCATGCCCTGCAGAAGGAAAAGCAGCATTATTGTGATTGGATTATTATGGCCATACCCGTAAAGCTTCCGGTGTTTGAAGGTCCTCTGGACCTGCTCATGCACCTGATCGAAAAAAACAAAATAGACATCTACGACATTCCGATCGTTGAGATCACCGATCAGTACCTCGAATATGTCCGGCAGATGGACCATGAAGACATGGATGTCACCAGCGAATTTCTGGTCATGGCCGCAACGCTTCTGGACATCAAGAGCCGCATGCTCCTGCCGCGTGAAAAAGACGAGGAAGACAGCGAGGAAGAGGAAGACCCCCGCGAGGAGCTGGTCCGCCGTCTCCTGGAATACAAGATGTACAAATATCTCTCGGGAGAGCTCGAAGCCTGCCGGGAACAGGCAGGCGTCCGCTATTACCGCACACAGGATCTGCCAAAAGAAGTTCGCAGCTACCAGCCGCCCATCAACTACGAAGAGCTTCTGGGGAACACCGATCTTAAAAGTCTGGAAAAAGTTTTCGGGGAAGTTCTTCGAAGAAAAAAGAGCCGCCGCGACCCTATCCGCAGCGGTTTCGGTAAGATCAAGCGCGAAGAAGTCAATATAGACAATAAGACGCTCTACATCCGTGCCTATCTTCAGGCACATCCGCAGACCGATTTTCGTGCCCTTCTGGAATCGCAGGAGAGCAAGGAGGAGGTCATCGTCACCTTCCTGATCCTGCTCGAACTCATGAAGCACCAGAAGGTACATATTGTCCAGGATTCCATCTGCGGCAGGATTCTGATCGACGCTTCCGCATCAGCGGAAGATCCCGTTCCGCCTGCGGCCTCCGCAGAAGAGGAAGATTCTGACACGATCGCCGCAGATGATACGATTCCTGCAGAAGAGGCAGATCCCGACACGATCGCCGCAGATGATACAGATTCAGGCAGCCCGGCAGTGTCAGCAGATGCAGGCCCGGCCGACCAGGATTTCGAACACGAGGATTCCGCATATGCGGCTCCCGAGCCCCCGGAAACCGACTTCATCGCACCCCCGGAAGAGACTTCTTCCCGTGAAGGGGAAGAACAGATTCTCCCCGAATATGAGGATAAGGGTTCCTCTGCCCTGCTGCTTTCAGTGCGGAACAGGATGGAGCTCATTTCTCCCGTTTCGGTTTCCGGAGCTTTTTCCCTCCCGACAAGGGAGCCGGCTGTCGTCCATGAGGATCTTCCTTCTGCCGACGGCACTGTTTTTCCTGCAGAGGCGGAGACTGTTCCGGAAGTCATCTCTGCTTCGGAAAACACCGACATTTTAACCGCAGAAGAGAGCATTCCCGGGGATCCACAGGATCCGATCGCAGATGAAAGTGCCCTTGCATCCACCCGGATTCCCGAGACTGAACAGCAGGCCGAGGACTTCCCTTCCCGGGAAAAGGAGCCTTCCATCTCCTGTTTTCGCATACATCTCTGGCAAAGAATTCTTCCCGGACATATTTCTTCCCACTATGATCTTAAAGCCGGTCATATCCGCAGTTTCCGGATCAGCCGGTTCTCTGCCTCTTCCCGGATCCGGCGAAGCGACCCTGTATGGGAGCAGGCACGGCTCTCCCGCCTCTGGACAAGACGGATGTAAACATTTTTTTCAGGACATGCAGATTATTCAGGACACGCAGAAAGCGTCTGTTCATCAGCCGAGAAATCCGGCCAATGAACAGACGCTTTTTTTCAGTTCCGAAATCTTATCACCCGCTTACAGTTTAAACGGGGAAAACGATTGCGTAGATATAGTCGATCAGGGGCATTGTAAGAACACACAGCAGCATTCCCATGATATTGTAAAAACCTGCTTTGACCGGTTCTCTGTCATAGATGACTGCGACCTGGGCCACGTTGGCTCCGGGAGGCGCTGCGACAGCCATAAAGGACACACGCAGAAGAGGGATATATTCCGGGTGACGGGTCAGAAAACCGCTGAGCCGCAGAACTGCCATTGCAAGGAGGGGAAAGCCGATCAGCCTCAGGAAAATGACCAGATAGGCTTTTTTCATGCTCAGCATCTTTTTGAGATCCGCTCCGGCCATGGTCATGCCGATCACCAGCATGGAGGTAGGCCCCAGCATATCCGAAAACATCTGTATGGAGGTCTTCAGTACGCCCGGAATCGGAATCTGCAGCAGCATTATGACGATACCGGTAAAAAGAGCAATGATATTGGGATTGAAGACAAGTTTGCGCCAGTCAAATCCGCCGCCGCTCATTCGGCTGACACCGTGCGTCCAGAACAGAATGTTAAAAAAGATCGGGAAGGCACTGGCGTAAAATGTCATCTCGGCGCCCAGGGTCATGCTGACGATCGGAAGGATCAGGTTGCCGCAGTTCGTGTATATTACCGTCAGTTCCTCAACCACATCCAGAAGCCCGATCTTTACCAGGAGTTCCGCCGCGGCGATAAATCCCGCATGTATCAGCCCGGCAAAAATCACTGCCAGTCCAAAGCCTTTGAGCCTCTCCGGCGTCAGTTCAATCTGAAAAGAGCTGATGATCAGACATGGCTGCAGCACATACAGACTGAGTTTTGCAAGCTGCCGCCTGTCACGTTCATCCAGAAGACCGATCCTGATCGTGATCAGTCCGACTGCGGCGACTATCATCATTGAAATCAGCTTGCTCATCAACACCAGACTTGCATTCATCTATTTCCTACCTGTTCTCTTTCCATTTTGTCTTTTACCCCCCCACATTCCGTATATTTTATTTTCTTTCTCCTCTTTTGTACAGTCCTTTATTATGCTTTTTGCTTTCTGCTTTCCGCCTGCGGATGCTGCGAACCCGCAAGCGGATGAAGGATTATTCGGACACATACTGCGGATGCCGCGACAGCAGCATCTCCTGCGGAACTGAGCAAAAAGCGAAGCGTTTGCGAGCCTGTCAGCATGGATCATTGTGTCCCGCCCAAATCCTCAACAGTTCAAAAAACGCCTCGCGTTTCAGCCGGGCCTGAACTGCAGCCGGACGACAGCCAGACAGACGTACATGCAGTTCTTTCGGTTGCGCAGAATCAAAAGCGCTCCTATAATATATAAAAGTTCTATATTTAAACCATTCTGACCCGTAATCCGTCCGGGATCAAAAGTCCATTACTTTCAAGACTCGCTCGCGAGTCTTGCGCGCGTATCCCACGACTGAAGTCACGGGTATTGCGCGATGAAGAATAAAAACAAACCGGTTCTGAGACTTATCTCCCTCTTTATGAAAGGATCATCATGGAACAGAAAAAAGCAGCGCAAAAACCTTCTAAGGGCTTTTCTCATCCCGATTATGACGCAGCCGTACTGAACTGTTTTCTGGAAAAACAGCTCCAGCTCTTCCCCGAAGAGGTCGCATCGACTCCCGAGGAAGCGGCGGATTTCCTGGAAATGTGTTTTGCCGTCGTTGCAAAATCCAAAAAGGAAGTGCGGCGTTATTTTGAAGAAGTGGGAACAGATATAGACGGCGAAGATATCTTTTCTGCTTCCGAGGTTTTTCCTGTCGGAGACGGCCGTTATCTGATCGTAGAAGGGTGACCGTCCTTTTTATTCTTCTGTATTTCTTCTCAGATTGTCCGGTCCGAAGCTTTTCGGCAGAAGGTCTTGCAGCGTATACAGCTCATAGTGGTCTGCGTCCTTCGCCACAATGATCGGGAAGGCAGGTTCGCAGAATTCTGTCATCACCTGCCGGCAGACACCACAGGGGACCGAATAGCCGGATGGGGATTCCTCCAGCCCGCCTACGACACAGATTGCCTCAAACTCGTGTACGCCTTCGCTGACTGCCTTGAAGATCGCTGTGCGTTCGGCGCACATACTGGGGCCATAAGCGGCATTTTCTATATTACAGCCGGTAAAGACCGTCCCGTTTCGGGCAAGCAGAGCAGCGCCCACTCTGTATCCGGAGTAGGGCGCGTAGGAGTACTTTCTCTGTGCCGCTGCCGTCTCTATGAGCCTCCTGATCATTCTCTCATCCATCTTATACTCTCCACGCAAAAACTGTTTTCCCGGAGCACTCCGGAATATACCGGCTCTGACAGTCCTATTTCTCCATGTCTGCCCGGATCAGACTGCGCACCGCTTCGACTGCCGTACGGATCGTCTGGTCCGTATCGTGCACGACAGGGTTATAAAGTCCCAGCTTCTCCCTCTCCTGGTTTGCCACGACGAGCAGGCAGGTTCCCGCCCTGGCCCTGAGCTTTGCCGCCACGATAAACATGGCAGCGGATTCCATTTCCGAGGCAAGGCATCCCATCCGCTTCCAGGCTTCCCATTTCTGCAAAAGTTCATAGGATACGGGCATTTTTTCAGGTTCGTGCTGTCCGAAGAAGGAATCCTTGCACTGGACAACGCCCGTGTGGAATGACGGGGTGAGTATGGCGGCCTTCTCAGTCTCCTTTCCGCATGGATCCGCTCCGCATTCCCTGACTGCCGCATCCTCTGTTTTGGAAAAATCGCTTTTTGCATTCCTATATCCAAGCTTATGTGCAGCCTCGGCAAGAGCATTGGTCACCTGAAGATTTGCCACTGCCGGAAACTCGATGGGAGCGTATTCCCGTGACGTTCCCTCCATTCGGACCGCGCCGGTCGCGATCACCAGATCGCCGCTCTTTACCTCCGGCTGTATTCCGCCGCAGGTACCGACGCGCACAAAGGTATCTGCGCCGCAAAGGCTCAGTTCCTCCATGGCGATTGCTGTCGAAGGGCCCCCTATTCCTGTCGAGACAGCACTCACTTTTACCCCGTCCAATGTCCCGGTCCAGGTCACATATTCCCGGCTGTCCGCAATCTGTTCGGCATTGTCAAAATAGGCAGCAATTCTGGCACAGCGTTTGGGGTCACCGGGCATCAGGATATACTTTCCTACATCTCCTGCGCCAACCTGGGTATGATACTGTTTGGATAAATCTTCTGAATAATTTTTCATGTAAACCTCCCCTGCACATTCCGATGCATGCAAGACCGGATTCTTTTTCACGCATGTTCCAAGCCAGTCAGGACAATTCCCCGCTGAAAATTTTTAATGCCTGCTTCTATTATTATAGCAGAATTTTTTTGAATGGGACGATTGCGGGCCCCTGCCCCGCCCCAAACAGCAATATGTTTGGTGGGGTGCGCCTTGTACTAACTTTGACTTCTCTCTTATCCTGTGTTCAGACCCTGCTGAAAACAGTGCGCCTTTTGTGCATCACTATTTCGGTGGGGCGCTCCCGCTCCGTGAAAAACGTAGCGGATACTAAGCTTTTTGCTTCTGAACTCCTGTAACTATCCTGTTTGCTTATCCTGTATTTATCCCGGAAAATCTCGCGATTCTTTCCAAAATGTTATACAATAGGTACAGGTAAAAGACTGCGCTTTCCTGCGCTGTCTGCAAACGGTCACGATCATCAGGGACTGTAAAAATCTGTAGAATCTGCTCAGCTGCCGTTTTTACAGCCCCCAGAAGGGAGGATTATATGAATCTGCTCAGTTTATTAGCCGGAACACTGCTGTCCCAGTCATCCCTGGATTCCGTCTCGGGTAAAACAGGGCTTTCCAGCAAACAGATCAAGAAGCTGGTCTTGCTTGCTCTTCCGATCCTGATCAAATATATGACAAAGAACGCCTCCTCCGGAGACGGCGCGCTGTCTCTGCTGAGTGCACTCTCTCAGCACAAAAATAACAGCAGCATGGATCTGCAGCTCAAAGACGCCGATGAAGACGACGGTGCCAGGATCATCGGTCATATTCTTGGTAAAAAAGAAGGCAAGGTCACACAGGACTTGTCCGCACAGACCGGTCTGGATGAGAAGATGATCCGCAAAGTTCTGGCGATCATGGCTCCCGGAATCATGAGCGGCGTATCAAGCGCGGCATCCGCAGCGTCTGCTTCGCAGGCCGCCCCTGCAGGCAGTTCCGCGAATCCCTTCTCTTCTCTTCTTACAGGTTCCGGAATCTTCGGTTCTCTCCTGGGCGGCGGAAAACCCGCGCCTTCTAACAGCGGCGCAAATATGCTGGATAAAGACGGCGACGGCAAAATCGACGGCACAGAACTGATCAGCCTGCTTCTGTCGGCGTCAAAAAAATAAGGAACGGTCACGAAATCAACTATGCAGATCGCAAAGAATGATTTTTCGAGAGCAAGGAAGAAAACGCAGCCGTACCGGGGTACGGCGAGGCTTTCTGACGCAGAAATCGGAAAATCAGGCAAGCAGGATGTATAGATTAATTCGCGACAGGTCCTAAGCCAACTGTAGTAAATAACTGATCATTCAGGATTGAGAAACACGTCTGTTCTTCCGCTCGGACGTGTTTCTCCTTATTTACGAGGACACGATCATTGAATAACACAAAAACTCCCGGAAAACGGCAGCAGCGCCCGAATGGCAGCAGAAAAAGAAAGCCGGCAGCGCCGGTGCAGAACAGGAACAGATCGCGCAGCAGCACAAAGCAAAGGGGACGCGCCCGATCCGCCCGGTCTCCTTTTCGTCTCCTGCCTTCCCTGTTACTTGTCCTGGTCCTTCTTTTCGCGATCGGCCGGGTGATGTTCGGCGGGCGGGACACAGAGTCTCCTGTGATCACTCTGGAATACAAATCCGACTATACGGTTCTGCCGGGAGCCGAATACGAAGAGGAGGGGTTCAGCGCCACCGATAACCGGGACGGGGACCTGACAGACCGTGTTTTTCCCGACATCAAATGTTCTGATCCCAATGCCAAAGGAAAGGTCGTCTACCTGACCTTTGACGACGGTCCCGGGCCCTATACGGAACAGCTTCTTGATACTCTGGACCGCTACGGTGCCAAGGTGACTTTTTTTGTTACCGGTGCCAAACCTGCGTATGAAAATATGATCCAGAAAGAGGATGCTGCCGGACACAGTGTAGGAATCCATACCTTAACGCATGATTTTGAGAAGATCTATTCAAGCGACAAGGCCTTCTGGAAAGACATCTCGCAGATGCAGGAGATCGTGGAGCGGCAGACAGGTCACAAGACAAATCTCATGCGCTTTGCCGGCGGAAGCTCTAACAGTATTAGCGCCAACTATACTCCGGGCATTATGACTCTGCTGACAGAGCAGGCTCCGCAGAAGGGTTTTCAGTATTTCGACTGGAATATATCCAGCGGAGACGGCGGAACGGAAGGCAGCAGCAGGATGGTCATCGAAAATATCACTTCGCACCTGGCAGACGTCGATCCCTGCGTCATCCTCTGCCACGACACAAAAGAATACACGGTCAATGCCATGAAATATCTCATTCCCTGGCTGATCAACAACGGCTACAGC
>ONXK01000262.1 GCA_900321785.1 uncultured Lachnospiraceae bacterium
TTTGCATCTTCTTCCTCTTCATCATCGGAATTATTCTGAACCACAAGTCCTATTCCGCACAGCCCGTTTTTTTCGGACTGAAATACCTGCTCTACAACCGTGTCCTCATCCATCGCGACTCTGGTCTTGTAATCATAATCATCCACGAAGAGGACATCGCCGTCATAGCGGGAAGAGATCGGCTTTACCGCAATGTTATAGGCAAATTCCACACCGATCCCCATAACGATCACACAGACGAGCGCAAAGATCAGAAGAGATCTCCCGCTGACAGCCTTCCGGGAATATCGCAGTCCTTCTTCTTTTCGGGTGCCTGCCGCCCACAGAGGCAGTCTGAGCATGCGGCTCAGCAAAAAGAGCGCAGCTCCGGCTCCGGCTTCAAACAAAAAGAAGAGTATGGGGGTCAGTATGTCATACTTCCTGCCTTTATAATAGAAAGAGGCGCAAAGAGTCTGATCCAGAACCTCATCTCCAACGGTCGTTTTATTTTCCTGCAGCGCAGTATCCGACACTTCATAGAATACGCCTCTTTTGGTCAGGCCTTCGGAACGAAGATTCAGACATATCTCCTTGCCCTTGGGAATCGAGGCATCAATAGGGAAATAGGTTCCTGTCTGGTCGATTTTAGGCGGCTGGTCCCTGAGCATAAAAGTTGATTCGGACAGCACTTCCTCTGTTTCCGGATCTATGACGGACAGGATCAGCTTCTCGTCTTTAAAGAACAGGTTGACTGCATTTATATATCCGTCAATGTATACACCGCAGAGGTTATCATCACCGACTGTTGTGATCATTTCAATGGACTGCTTGTCATTGATCTCATAAACATCATCTCCGCTGCCGCTCAGATCCTGGCCATGAAAAGATGTCTTTCCGCAATGCAGAAGCTGAAACACAAGAATGATCGTGATGATAATATAATATGCTTTAAAAAACCAGCCTGATCTGCCGCGAAACATCTCTTTTGCCAGCTTATTCGACGTTACGGTAACACCCATAGATACTCCGTTCTATTTCAGAAATTCTACTCTTTATTCTGACACCTGCACCCTTCCGACCATGCCGGAGCACTTCAGTGCGCAGACATCGTCAGAAAGCAGATATGTACAAATCATAAACTTTGGTATTATACATCATTTTATATAGTCCTGCAATCACTTTTCCTTCTGTATGCTGAGTACCTGTTACCCGGGCCTTTGTTCAGCCTGTATCCCTTACTCCTCTTCTCACTCAGAGCGGCCCCAGATAAAACATCAGCATTTCGCAGAAGGTCAGTGCCAGAAGCACATCTGCCGTATATAAAAGTGCCGTATCACCGATCCCATCCCTGTGAACAAGCCCGTTCTCTGCCGCAAGGAAAGGAAGAGGGGCGATGGGAATGAAATAACGTCCCTGCAGGCCGTCTATATACGGCATCTCCCTCGAGGTAAAAGCGATCAGCATGGACAAAAAGATCAAAGCAGTACTCGCTGCGGCAAGCAAAAGGATCCAGATCCTTCCGGAAAGGCAAATGTGATTGCCCGTAGAGGACTCATTCGTTTTATCGGAATCCGGATCCATACCGTCCTTCTGCGGTGCAGTGAATCTGCGCAGAAGACCCAGGATCGCAAGGATCAGAAAAGCGTATACGATATACCATTTCTGAGAAAGATTCTTCCCTACCAGTTCACCCAGTATGCCGTCAGACCTGACATAGAGGGTATTCAGGTAGATATGTACAAGTTTCCCTGGAGCGTGGATAAAGTCCGATACAGTATAAAGGCTTTTCGTTCCCGCACCGACCACCGCCGAACCGGACTTTCTTCCAAACATCCCGGCAAGTCTGACGACAAATTTTCCGGCGAAAAGGAATACCGCGCTGCCGGCAGCGGCGGCACAGACAAGATACCACCGTAATCCGGTTTTCCCGCGGATCGTCATGCCGGACCTGGCCGCCGGAATCAGGAAGAGCATTCCAAGAACCGGAAGATATGCTCCTCCCTTGCAGGAAGCCGCAAATATACCGCTCAGGGTCAGCACAAGGAGATCCGCAATACAGATCTCTTTGTCAAAAGCTGCCGCCAGACAGTAGGCAGTAAAGAGGAATATTCCTGCAATCACCATTCCGTCATAGGAGCAGGATGCCATCTGCTGCAATGTCTTTGGAAACAGGCCGATCACAGCCATCATGGCACCGGCATAAGGCATGCGGCGGACAGCCATATACATGACCAGTATACATGCAAGGAGATT
>ONXK01000119.1 GCA_900321785.1 uncultured Lachnospiraceae bacterium
ATGCGCATGGCTCATTGCTACACGCAAAATGCGACGACGCAATGTTATTGTGCCGCCGCAGAAAAAAGGAAAAAGAAAATAAGAAAAAAGTGAGACATGGGGGACTCGAACCCCCGACAACTTGATTAAAAGTCAAGTGCTCTACCATCTGAGCTAATGTCCCATGAACTGGGCTAGTTGGAATCGAACCAACGATACAGCAGTCAAAGTGCTGTGCCTTAACCGCTTGGCGATAGCCCAACAGTGTTTGACCGCCCATAAAAGGCTGTAACTTTACATAAAAAAAGGGTGGGTAATGGGACTCGAACCCACGGTCTCCAGAACCACAATCTGGCGCGCTAACCAACTACGCCATACCCACCATATAAAACAGGAGAGAAGATCATTCAGTCCTGCGTATGCCCGGGGGGACTCGAACCCCCGACACCCGGCTTAGAAGGCCGGTGCTCTATCCAACTGAGCTACGGACACATAAGCCGTTCGCAATCGCCCCTGCGGATTTACAATTACGAAAGCGGGTGATGGGAATCGAACCCACATATCTAGCTTGGAAGGCTAGTGTTCTACCACTGAACTACACCCGCACAATAAATGCTATGAAATTGTGTGATTCATCGGGGTGACAGGATTCGAACCTGCGACCTCCTGGTCCCAAACCAGGCGCTCTAGCCAAACTGAGCCACACCCCGTTGGAGACCGTTGTCTCACATGCAAGAGATATTATATCTAACAATTGGGGATGTGTCAACGACAAAATTACAAAATAAAATTAACGAAATTGAGAACAGTTATAATACAGACCAGGCTGATTTTTGGGAGGCCTTTTTGCGCATTACTGTGAATGCGGGCCTTGAAAAACGCCGGTACTTGCTTTTTGCGAGCCTCAGCGAAGCAAAAAGCTTAGTATCCGCTGCGTTTTTCACGGAGCGGGAGCGCCCCGCCGGAATAGTGATGCCAAAAAGGCACTCTGTTTTTTTGCCCTGTTTTCAGCGGGGGCTGTACTGTAATAACGCGCAGATTAACGGGCGCAGATGTGCCTGCTCCGGGCAGTTTATTTACTGAAGTCCCAACTGATCCATCATCATGCGCAGTGCCTGCCCACGGTGGCTGATGCGGTTTTTTTCCTCCGGGGAGATCTCCGCACTGGTCTTGTGATACTGCGGCAGGTAGAAGAAGGGGTCGTAGCCGAAGCCGTTTTCGCCGGCGATGGAGTGGCCGATCATGCCCTCCATGGCACCGCGGACGACGCGGGAGGATCCGTCGGGAAGGATTGCCGCGACGGCGGCGACGAATCTGGCGGACCGCTTTTCGTCGGGAACGTCTTTCATGAGCTCCAGGATATGCTCCATGCGCAGACGGTAATCGGTATCATAGCCCATGTAGCGGGCAGAATGAACGCCGGGAGCGCCGCCAAGGGCGTCGATCACAAGGCCTGAGTCGTCACTCATCACGATGCGGAGGGTATCCTCGGGAACTGGCCGGGAACGGAGCAGGTCAAAAACAGCCTGTGCCTTGATGAGGGCATTGTCTTCAAAGTCTGCACCGTTCTCCTCAGGGTCCGCCTGGACGCCGGCTTCCTTCATCGAAAGGACTTCGATGCGGGAGGCATGGATGCTTTCCTTTGCGATCTCCTTGATCTCGCGGATCTTTCCCTGGTTGCCTGTCGCAAAAATGATTTGATATTTCTTCGGATTCATTACGTGTCTCTCTAAACAGATGGTAAATGATCGTATGTTCGTTATTTCTGATTCTTGATCTTCTTTATCTTATAGTTATCGTTACGCCGGGCCCGCTTGTGAGCCCGGAATATATCAGATCATGAAAAAGACTGGGCATCAGAGGCTCCCTCTGGAACCGGTCCTGCGTCTGGGCGGACGGGGGCCCGGGAACTGGTAGAAATAGGTCTTGAGCATGCCGTTGTATATTTTTCTGTTCCTCGCGGCCTTTTTGCCGATCGCCTCCTCGCACTTGTCATAGGAAGTGATCAGGTACATGGACCAGGTGTCCATGGCCCGGAAGCGTTCTCCCAGGGTCTCATACAGTTCTTTGAGGGCGCCTGTGTTGACCCTGGAGCGGGCTGCATCGGTCAGGTCGACTTCTGTAAGGGCCTCGGAACCGGGCGTCAGACGCTCGCCGTAGGGCGGGTTTGTGATGATGAAACCGTATTTCTTGGGATGGGAGAGTGCGGAAATCGGCCGTGTCTGGAAGTGGATCAGCTTTTCCACACCGGCCAGCCGGGCGTTCTCCCGTGCCGCAGCGATCGCGGCGGGATCGATGTCGTATCCCTGCAGATCAGTATCTACGGAAAGATCGATCATGTCCCTGGCTTCCTCGCGCGCTTCCAGCCAGTAGGTCGAAGGAATGAGCTCCGTCCAGTCCTCGGCGTTGAAATGCCTGTAGAGGCCGGGTGCGATATTTGCGGACATCAGAGCTGCCTCGATCAGGAAAGTGCCGCTTCCGCAGAAGGGATCCACCAGAACTCTGCCGGGCTGCCAGGGAGTCAGCATGATCAAACCCGCCGCCAGGTTCTCTGCGATCGGGGCTTTGACCTTCATGCGGCGGTATCCGCGCTTGTGCAGAGAATCGCCGGAGGTATCGATGGCAACAGTGACTTCATCTTTGTAAATAAAGACCCGGACTGGATAATCCGACCCGGTCTCAGGGAAATAGTCGATGGGGTATTTCTGCTTCATCCGCTCGACCATAGCTTTTTTCATGACAGACTGAATATCGGAAGGGGAGAATACCTTGCTCTTGATACTGGCGGCTTTTTTGATCCAAAAGCGGGACTCGCGGGGCAGGTACTGCTCCCAGGGGAGCGCCATGGTCCCCTGAAAAAGCTCCTCGAAGTTTTCCGCGTGGAAAGAGCCTACTTTGAGCAGAATACGCTCTGCGGTCCGCAGGCAGATATTGGCGCGGGCGATCGCTTCTTCATCGCCAATAAAAGTGACCCTGCCGTCGGTCACTTCTGTTACATCATATCCGATTTCATAAATCTCATTTTTTACGACGCTCTCCATGCCGAAATGGCAGGGCGCGATCAGTTCAAACTGACGCATAGGCCACATCCTTCCCGGGACCACCTGCCGGAGCACAAATCATTTTTCGGGTGCGCCAACGCACCATACCGGTACCTGCAGGAGTGAAATGACCCTCTGACAAGCTGGTCATGTCCCCTGATTGCAGGAATCCGACATGACTGGTTGTGTAAAGCTATATTTGATGCAACTGATTTGTGCGCAGAAAATCCCCAATGATGATTTTACATTATAAAAAGCAAGTTGTAAACGGATAGCTCAAAAAAGTGCCGTCATCTTTTTCCCGATTCTTCAGCCATGTCCGCGGGGCATAATCAGCGGATCGGCAGATAGGCTTACCGGAACTGTCCCCATTAAAAGTCTCCATATGTTACAATATTTGTATCTACTACGGGAAGCGTTCTGAACATGGGGGTGCTGAATAATTACCAGTATTCAAGGAAACAGGCCTGACGCTAAAGCGTGAGATTGTATGGAAGATTCCACAGAGACAGGCCGTTTTTCATATGGATGTCCGTGATACACCTGAATGGGAGTAGAGATGAAAAAGAGAAAAATCAGTTTGATCGCCCTGGATATGGATGGGACACTTTTGATGTCGGATAAGACCATTCATCCGGATACGCCGGGGGATATTGCCTATGCTGCCGCGCAGGGCATACATATGGTCTATTGTTCGGGACGGGATATTGTCGAACTGGCTCCTTATACAGAGGCGCTGCCCCAGATCCGTTACGGAATCTGCACAAGCGGTTCGATCGTATATGATTTTTACGAGAAAAAAAGTGTCTTCCGCCGCGGGATTCCGCAGGAGACCGTCCTGGAGATCATCCGTCTGGTGGGAGAAAAAAACGGCATGATCCACTTTCTCGGCGACGGCCGCTCGATCGTGAACTCTGAACAGATGGAACATATGGAAGACTTCCATATGGGTGTCTACAAGGACTTTTATCACCGTGTGGCGACGCCTGTGGCCAGCATGGCCGAGGAGGCACTGCGGCATGAGTCGATCGCGAAGGTCAATATTTATTTCCGGTCGGAAGAGGACCGTGACAGGGCATACGGACAAGTGCGCCATCTTCCTTTGATGTTTGCCCGTGCAGAAGAGACATCACTGGAAATGACTGCGCCCGGCGTGTCAAAGGCACTGGGCCTTGAGAAACTTGCCGCGCATCTGGGAATCCCCATGGAGGAGACTGCAGGCATCGGGGATGCCGACAACGACAGAGCAGTGCTCCAGGCTGCCGGATTTGCGGTGGCGATGGGGAACGCGGAGAAAGAGATCCGGGAGCTATGCGACATGATCACGGATGATAACGACCACAACGGTGCCGGCAGGGCGGTCCGGAAGATGGTCGATGCAGCAGAGCTGTAAATAGGGAACGGTTCAGAAATGACTTTCAAAATCATACAAGTTATTCTGTAAAAGTCCTCAAGTATCAGCAGGAAAATGCTGCAGCAGGATATAAGGAAGAGAAAGGATTGGAGGTTTTTATGCGTGCTTTGCGAATCGGTGTGATCGGACTTGGAGATATCAGCAATGCCTATCTGACAAATCTGCAGAATTATCCGGAGGAAGTGGAACTGTATGCCTGTGCCTGCCGGACACCGGAAAAGGCGAGGGCAAAAAAGGAACAGTACGGTTTCAAAAAAGCCTATGCGACCGGAGATGAGCTGATCGGGGACCCCGATGTGGATCTGGTCTTGAATCTGACAACACCGGCTGCACACTATCTTTATAATATTGCTGCTGTCAGGGCAGGAAAACATGTCTATACGGAGAAACCTCTTGCAGCGACGTTTGCCGAAGGGAAGGAAATCATGGATCTGGCGAAAGAGAAGGGACTCTATGTCGGATGTGCGCCCGACACCTTTATGGGCGCAAGGCTGCAGACCTTCCGCAGGCTGATCGATGAGGGCGCCACCGGAAAGATCGTTGCGGGCACAGCCAACTGCATCTCCCACGGATGGGAATGGTATCATCCGAATCCGGAGTTCTTTTATCAGAAGGGAGCCGGCCCGGTCCTGGATATCGGACCCTATTACATGACGGCCCTGCTGTCTCTGCTGGGACCGGTAGAATCCGTAACTGCCATGGGTATCCAGCCGCAGCAGGAGAGGATGATTTACTCCGAGCCCCTCAGGGGACATGCCTTGAAGGTGGATCCTGAGATCATGACCTCCCTCATGGCGGTCCTGAGATTCCGCTGCGGCGCCGTGGTAAATTACAACATGGTCTGGGACGCCTGGGACTCTGTCATGCCCCGCATGGAGCTGTACGGGACGAAAGCGACTCTGGTAATGGCGGAAGAGGACCCCAACAAGGGCCCTAATGTCTTCGGCGGCGACACCCTGGTGAAAACCCGGGAGACCTACCGCTGGAAAAATATGCCCCGCCACGAGGGCGACGAGGATATTCCCTGGGAGATCGCGGAGGTCAGGCATGATTTTGACGCGACCAGTTTTGTGACCAACAACCGCGGCATCGGCCTTGTAGACATGGTA
>ONXK01000257.1 GCA_900321785.1 uncultured Lachnospiraceae bacterium
GGCTTTTTTCTGTGCCCACCTGTGCCGGAGCCCGGCTTGGAGCTTTCTTCTGTTTCTCCTTGCTCTTCCGTTCCTTTGGCCGTTTCTGTTTCTACCGTTTCATCGGCATTTCCCGGATCTTCCGTCTCTTCGGAATTTCCCGATTTTTTCGCCCCTTCGGCATTTCCCGATTCTTTCGTCTCTTCGGTATTTTCCGCTCCTTCAGTTTCATCGGACTCTCCGGTCACTTTGGATTTTGATGTTTTTCCCTTTTCTCCGTCTTCCTCATTCGTCTGGTCTTTTCCGGACGTATTACTGCCGGCCTCTGCCTGCGAAAACATATTCATATTCATCTCTATGGCCTCTGTCTGATAAACACTTGGAAGTACAAAAGTATCCATTGCCAGAAATACGGTAAATGCCAGCAGACAGGCAGTAAATACAATCGTCCATCTATGTTTTTTCATGTCTTTCTCACCTCTTTTCCCGGGAACTGTCACGATCACAGCCATGCAGATTGCGCAAAGTGCGCAGATTGACCTGCAGAAGGTATAGCTCCTTTGGTGACAGGATCCTTATTTTTCTTTTATCCGACCACCTGTACAGATCCTTAAAGGATCTTTTTTACAATTACAGTCTATCCGCTGTACTTCAAATGAACCTTAGAAAGGACCGGAGAAAAATGAAATATTGGTGAACAAAGGAGAAATATCGGCAGGAATGTTATTGCGAATCCATCAGAGCCCGATGTATTATGAAGATGACAAAAATATAGAAAAAAACATGACTAAGGCAATAACAAAGATAATTACAAAAGTTATATCAAAGATAATAACCAGGCATTCGTAAAGGCAGATCCATATTATGATGACAAAAGCAGACAAGTATCTTGTAAATGACATAAATAACATTCTTGATAACGGCTATATGGATGAAAATCCCAGGCCCCGCTATGAGGACGGAACGCCGGCCCATACGATCAGCGTAAATCATGTGATGCGCAAATATGATCTGTCGAAGGGAGAATTTCCGATCTGCACGCTGCGCCCCCAGGCCTGGAAGACGGGGATACGGGAAATCTTTACGATCTACCAGCATCCGACAAACGTGCTGTCAGAAATGAAAGAATACGGTGTGACATGGTGGGATCCCTGGGATATCGGCGACGGGACCATCGGGCAGCGCTACGGCGCCACTGTGAAACGATATGATCTGATCAACAATCTGATTGCGGACATCAAAAAAGATCCCTATGGCCGCCGAAAAGTGGTTTCACTCTGGCAGGAGCAGGATCTTCATGAAACTCCCGGTCTTGCCCCCTGTGCTTTTCTGACCATGTGGAACGTACGCGGTCAGTATCTGGACATGAGTATGATCCAGCGCAGCGGCGATATGCTGACCGCTTCAGGTGCCGGCGGGATCAACGAGATCCAGTATGCCGCACTTCTGATGATGATCGCCTGTGTGACCGGTAAAGAGCCCGGTGTTTTCACCCACTTCGTTGCCAATGAACAGATTTACGACCGCCATATCGACAATGCGCACGAGATGCTGCGGCGCGCGGAGGAGCTCGAGAGGCAGGAAGCTGTTTCTGCGCAGACAGGGGATGGTGTTTCCGCACAGGCGGGGAATGGCGTCTCCTCGCAGATAAAGGGCAGCGTTACCTCACAGTTAATGGATGCGGATTCCGCGCAGGCGGGTGGCAGCATTTCCGCACCGCCTGAAAATACAGAAGACTTCTCCTCCGGCAGACAGCCTTCTCTCCTGCTGCATAAAAAGAAAGGCTGCCGCTTTGAAGATATCACCATCGATGATTTTGAGATGCGGGATTATACCCCTATGAAACCCCAGCTGAAATTTGAACTGGGAATTTGAGGCTGAAAATTTGAGGCTGAAACTGAATACGAACCGGGCGGCTTGCGCAAAGCTGCCCTTCTTTTTTATTTCATTTTTAAAACAAAAAGCCCTTCACAGGGAATCCGGAGGCCGGAAGGCTCTGATCCCACTGTGAAGGGCTTTTGATTCATTTCTTCCTTGAGAAGTCCATCAGGAATCCCCTGATGAACTTCAGTTTGCTGTTACATTGTCACGCTTTTTTCCATCCGGTCTTCCCTTATTTCACGGATGATCAGGATTTCTTATTGCGCTTTTTACGTGCCCAGAGAAGTGCCGCAATACCGGCTGCTCCGACCGCAAGTCCTCCGAAGAGTAAGCCGAGAGGCGAATTGTCGCCGGTTCCTGCGCCTTTTCTCTTTGTGCCGGAAGATTTCTTTGTGCCAGACTTCTTACTGGTGGTTTTCTTCTTTGTGACCGTCTTGTTGACAAACTTGATGCTCTTCTTGTCCAGATCAGCTGTCGCTGTCATCGTTCCGTC
>ONXK01000145.1 GCA_900321785.1 uncultured Lachnospiraceae bacterium
CCTCCCCGTTTATAAAAATGTGGGTACCGGATGGACAGACCCGATACCCACCTTGTATGGTTTTGGAGTCAACCGCCTGATTTATCTGCGTTTATTGTAATGCTGCAAAATGATCAGTTACCTCATAGTGCGGCAGTGCATGTACGCAAATATTACCGATTGTCATAATCCGCTACGTTGTCAGGAGTAACTTCTTCGAAAGGAACCCAGAGGATGAAGCCTGTCTCGTCAACATCGAAGTTTGTGCCTTCGTTCAGAGCTGCGCCATTGATCAGGTTCAGAGCTGCTGCGACAGCGCCGCCGCCCTGGCCGTTGGGATCCTGGAATACGGACATAGCAAGAGTGCCGTCCTTGATAGCCTGACGGCCGTCAGCTGTAGCATCGATACCGACGATCGGGAAGTCGATGGTTCTGTTAGCCTGTGTGCAGGCCTCGATTGCGCCAAGAGCCATAGCATCGTTGTTGCAGATGATGCAGTCGAATTCCTTGGAGGAATCTGCAAGGATGTTGCCCATCTGGTTCAGAGCCTCAGTACGATCGTACAGGCAGCTCTTTGCATAGGTCTCGGTTGCGTTGATGCCGTTGTCAGCCAGTGCCTTGAGAACAGACTCAGAACGAAGAGTTGTGGAAGTCTGGCCTTCAATACCTCTGAGCAGGATGTACTTGATGTCAGTCTGGCCTTTGTCCTTGAAATACTTAGCAAGGAAGTCGCCCTGGAACTTACCGGAGGTATGCTCGTCGGATCCGACATAGACAGCGTTCTCGTTCAGGATGGAAGTGTCATCCGGAACACGGTTAACGAAGACAACCTTCATATCGCCTGCTGCGACGCCGAGCTCTCCGGCAGCCTTCTTTGCGCCTGCCTCGAGGGAGCTCAGGAACTCATCACGCTGAGACATGATCAGAGTGATCTTCTCGCCGCCTGCTGCGGGAGCTGCTGCCTCGCCTGTGCTGGCGGAGCCGGAATCGGAAGCTGCAGGAGCTGCAGAGGAGCCGCCGCCGCATGCTGCCAGACTGAGCACCATGGCTGCAGTAACAGCCAGTGTAGCAAACAGTTTCATCTTTTTCATATTGTACCCTCCTTGGTTTGCCGGCAGATCTTTTGTCTGCCTTTGTGTTGCAAAACTCAGGTTCTGCGCGTTCTCGCGCACGCGGCATGATCTTTTTTTGGCAGACGTTTTTGTCTGCCGCCATGCACTGTATGCAGTTCAGCCTGCGTTCGCGGGCACGCATTTCCCAAATTTTGCGGCAGGCATATTTAGCCTGCCAAATGATTGGACGTTTCCATTATACCCTTGCGTGAGCGAGCACGCAAGAGGTAAAATCGCCTATAATCCACCCATCCATTTGTTGCATATCACTAAACAAAGGAGTCCTTCCGAGGTTTCAGGATACCGGTATCTTACTTAAACGTTACCGGTAACGTATGCGAGACACCCAATATGTGGATAATTGCACACACCCTTTGTTTATCAACCGTGACATCCGATTTATGCCCTCTCCCTGTGCTTTTTTTGCCGGTTCCGAAAGTCAGTTCATGGGGCGCTTTTTCTTAATAATATTGGTACAGGGATTTCCAATATGGAAAAAGCGCCCTGCAACTGCCTTACCCGTTCTTCAGGGCAGGATAGGAGGTAACGAACTGCTGCGAACGCAGAAGATATCATCCCTTTTGATCGCATCAGATTCATTCGTTAATGATTTTTGTCAGACTGATCACTTGCCGAGAAGCTCTCTCTCGATGATCTCTCTGGCTTCGGGAGCCTGCTTGTCCATCTTCTCCGGGAATCCGAAGTAGGATACGCATGCGATGTTGTCGCCGCCCACCTTGGGAGCGTCGGGCTTAAGCTGCCTGTTGGCGAAATCCATTTCGCGCAGAGTCTCGAAGATGCCGGGGAAGTCCACTTCGCCCTCGCCCATGGCGGTGTGCTGGTGGATGGTGACATCCGCGCGGCCGCGGGCATTGAGCCACGGCGGGTTGAGGATGTAACGGCAGTCTTTGGTCTGATTGTAGGTATCCGCGAAGAGGACGTGGGTCAGCTCGTCGCCGGCATACTTGAGCATGTGGCGGACATCGCCCTTGCCCTGATCATAGAAGAAACCGTGGGATGCGCTGTAGACATAGCCCAGGTTGGGGGAGCGGAAGGACTTGACCAGATCACAGGCCTCGTCGTTGAGCTCACAGAAATCGTAAGGATGGGACTGCACTTCGACACGCAGGCCTTCCTTCTCGATGATAGGCAGCAGCTCTTCCATGGAGCGGAACCACATGCCGTTGCAGATCTCCTGCTGGTTGGGATCGCCGGAGAACTCGGTGTTGATGACCGGAACGCCCATGTTGACGGCGATCTCGATGATCTTCTTCCAGTTGGCGACCGCGTGCTGACGCTGCTCCTCAGTGGGGCCAGACCAGCGGTAAACAACGATAAAGGATGAGATCTCCACGCCTGTATCCTTCAGAGCCTGACGGTACTCCGCCTCACACTCTTTGGAGAACAGCGGGTGTTTGTAGAATGGATTGATCCTGGGGTGGGGGGACTGCTCGATATATTTGTAGCCCCAGTCAGCCACCTTGTAGACCATGTCTTTGATGCTCATCTGCTTGGCGAGAACGTCTACATCAAAAGCAACCTTCATTGCATCTACCTCCCTGTTTTGAGTATGTAGAAAATGTTATTACTTCATTCATTATAACGACCGGAGACATCTTTTACATCACCTTCGGTTGTCATCTTATGTCAGATTCTTGCCCAAGGCGCCCTACATGCCTGGATAGCGCTTACAGGCAGATAAACTGCAGGCCCGTTATCACAGGTGCCTTTACAGCTGTAACAGCGGGCTCTGCATAATATTTTATATCATTGACCGGTCAGAATGCCGGCCGCATCCGGTCAGGCTTTGTTGCGGTTAAAGCCGGATCAGTTGTCCCAATACTTGGCAACGTGTGCACGGGTGCGCTCAGCAGCCTGCTTGATGTTCTCTTCGTTGGTGAGCTTGTAGTAATCGGGACGGAAGACTTCCATCGTGCAGACGTCGCCTTCGAAGCCGATCTTCTTCAGAGTATCAGCAAATCTCTTGTGAGGCAGGCAGTCACCGGGCTCATCGGGCCACAGGCGCTTCTCATCAGTGTTGTACTTGGCGCCGCAGGGAACGTTCTCAACGCCGTTCAGGTGCCAGATGAAGATTCTCTTGCCATCAGCCTTCTCGAGGGACTCGAAAGAAGAAGCCTGGCCGTGGAAGTGATACTGGTCAAGAGTGATACCAACGTTAGGAGAACCGACTTCCTCGACGATTGCGAGAGCGTCCTCGAAACGGTTGATGGTCATTGTAGGCTGGCCGATGAACTCGATGGAAAGCTTGATTCCGTGAGGGTCGCATTTCTTGACCATCTCGCGAAGAACTTCGACTGCATCCTTGCGGATGTCATCGATGGTGGGCTGGCACCACTCGATGTCCATGGAAGGAACTACGACGATCATCTTGCACTGCAGCTTGTTGCAGATGTCGATGATCTTGTCAAGCTCTGCCATAACGGCGTCCTTCTCCTCCTGGGTCTCCTTCATGTTGAAGAATACCAGAGCATTGTAGGAGAGCATCTTGAGGTGGTGCTTGGGATCAGCAAACCATGCAGCGAGGTCGTCGATGGTGTACTTGCCGGCAGCGATTTCTCTGTCCAGGCACTCGGACTGGATGTCGATAAAGTCAACGCCGTACTTCTCGCAGAGGTCAAGGTCTTCGAGAACAGAGTGGTTTTCGCAGAAACGATTGCAGCCTTCGTTAAAACCGATCTTCATGGAATATCTCCTTTATTATTTTATAGGGGGTCTGCAGGCTCTCCCACCTGCAGACCGTTCAGATTATTATCTTTGATAAGAATTCGCGGCGGGAGGTCGGATCCGCCCGGTCCGCAGTTGATCTTGATGAAAGATCTGAATGATTCAAATTATTTCTTGTAGAAATCAGGTGTGCCGCCGGTAACGACCTTCTCGATCTTGCCGGACTTCTGAGCTGCGACCAGAGCGTCAGCTGTAACAGCTGCTACATAGCCGTCCCATGCGGAGGAGCCGCCGGTTGTGCCCTTTGCTACGTTGTCTACCCAGTCCTGAAGCTCTACATCGTAGGAATCGATGAAGCGAAGGATCCAGTTCTTCTCGATTGCTGTTGCAACTTCGAAGTTCTTTCTGGTTGTAGGGAAGGAAGGGCAGGGAAGGTTGATGACACCGTCTTCGCAGACGACTTCGCAGTTGATGTCATAGCCGAAGCCGCAGTTGACGTTGACTTCGAGGACGCAGATAACGCCGCTCTTGGTCTTCATGATCATAACCTGAGGATCTGCAAGGCCTTCGTGTGCATTCTTGGTTGTGCGGGGGAACAGGCACTGAACTTCATCCCACTCCTCGCCGTCGCCGATCAGCCAGGGCAGAACATCGATCTCGTGGATCGCGGTATCTGTAACAGCCATCTCAGTGGTGTAGGAATCATCAACGCTCTCAGCGCGGTGTGTGCATTTCAGGATCATGGGCTTACCAAACTCACCGCTCTGGATGAGCTCTCTGACCTGGTTGTAACCACGGTCATAGCGGCGCATGAAGCCGACCTGTACGAGGTGCTTGCCGGAAGCCATCTCTGCATCAACGATCTCTTTGCAGTCTGCAGCAGTGGTTGTGAGGGGCTTCTCAGTGAAAACGGGCTTGCCGGCCTTGATGGCGGAAAGGATGGGGTTCTTGTGGAAGTTGCCGGGTGTTGTAACAACGACTGCATCAACTTCGGGATCTGCGATCAGTGCATCAGCGTCTGTGTAGATCTTAACGCCGCCGATCAGGTCGGAAGCTGCCTTTGCGCCTGCCTCGAAGACATCACAAACTGCAACAACCTCAGCACCCATGATCTTGTACTGGATTCTCTTTGCATGCTCTTTACCGATCATACCGCAGCCAACAATACCAACCTTTAACATAATCATTCTCCTTTTTATAAATAAATTAAATTGCTGTAATAACCTTTTTAAATCCCTGTTGTTTGTTTCCTGTATTTCTGTTTTCGATCCATATGATGTATTCCCTTGCAAAATCGTGCAATGCGGTTTTGCGTCTGTCCAATACATCTTTTAACTGTTACCCCCTTTTTCTGCCCCAATCACCTCCGTTTCATCAATTCCTGTATACCAGGGACATCCGACATCCTTGCGTAAATCCGTACTCTTGTATCTATTACAGTCAATAGAATTCATTGATTTGCGATACCGGTATCTCTGCCGGTGAAAATTTTACGATACCGGTAAACCTGCTGTTTCGATGCTTGCGACACCGGTATCGTTGTAAACATAATAGCTTTTTTCAGGAGAAATATCCATTGGCATAATGTATAAATTCAAAACAATTTTTTTATGCATATTGCCATACTCCTTTTCTTTTTACATTTCTTTTCTCTGACCCATGGATCCGCGGCTTTGGCCTATGTACCGGACTGCTTCAGCGGCACTTGTGCATCTCCATTCCTGAAATCCGCTCCAGATTTCAAACTCCTGATTCCAATGGATATCTCCGGTTATGTCTGATCTGTCTTTCCTTGTCTTATTGAAAGTCATATGCTATTCTGTATTTGAATTGTCATACAATTTTAATCAGATACATTTTTTACCCTTCACTTTTCCGGGAGGATCCTATCATGGGAATCACACTACAGCAGATTGCTGATCTGGCAGGCACGACAAAGTCGACTGTCGACAAGGTTATCCATAACAGGCCCGGTGTCAGCGAGAAGAAGCGTCAGGAGATCAAAAAGCTCCTGGAGGAATACGGTTATGAGGCCAACCCCCTCGCCAAGGCACTCAACTATCAGAAGAGAAAAATGAA
>ONXK01000120.1 GCA_900321785.1 uncultured Lachnospiraceae bacterium
GGCGGAGCATGATGGCTTCAGCAACAACAAGCCTGTGGAAGTATATTATGCCGGGCAGAAAATGAATTAATAACCCCTTCAATATTGATGATAAGTGTGAAGAGGATTCGTTTTTATACAGCCGTTAAATGCGGGTACACGTCGGTAAATGCTGGCGATGTTGCAAACCACATCGCTAATGAGCATGACTGCGAAGCAAGCTATTCTGTTAAGAAAGTCATTATTGATACCATTCACCACGACGCTGTAACTCACGAAGAACCTGTCTACTCCCCCGGAATCCGGAACGCTTCCTCCTGAAAAAAAGAAGAAGCAGAAAAAACAAACGGTGGTCAAAAAAGCCGCTGTATCTGAAACACAGAATACATCCTGCGCTCCCGGAAAGAGAGGGCGACCGGCAGGTTCAAAAAACAAAAAAACTCTGGAGCGCGAAGCCACTATATCCAACAGCAATCAACAGATAACTTAAGGTGCAACAGCATTGTGGCAGATATTTCTGCTTGTACACTTAAGTAGCGGCTTCTGCCACAATGCCTTGTGCTTATAAATTATGATAGGGAACTAAAGCTGAATAGAAAAACCTGAAACTGTTATTAAGTGCCTTGCAGATATAATGCAAGAGATATGGTAGAGTCTCATCTTTAACAGCTGAAAAGCGGAGAAAGCTGATAAAAAGGCTTTCTCCGCTCTTTCGTATTGCTGCTCTCCTCATGACCGCTTTCCTCGCATGAAGAACGATGACAGAAAAGGATAAATCTGGTATTCTGGAATAGTCAATATTAAAGAGAATTTGACAGATGCAATTGGCAAAGTGAAAAAGACACACAAGAACCGGAATCTGCAAATGAGGAGACTATCTATGAAGAAATATTTTTGGGCGTTATTACTGTGTGCCGCACTGTTTGTCACTGCGTGCGGAGCAGGAGCATCTGCTTCAGACAGCAAGGCGAAAACGGAAGAGTCCGCAGACCAGTCCACGGTAAAGGAAGAGAAGGCAGAAGCGTCAAAAGAGGCCGCCGCAGAAACTGCAAAAGTCGGAAAGAAAGCTGAAACTGCCGAGGACCAGAAGGCAGAGACGGCGAAAGATGCTGCAGATGAAGCAGCCAAGAATGTAACGGCAGAGGCGGCTAAGGAGGCCGCCGAGGACAGCTCGAAGGAAAAATCTGCAGAGGCTCCGGAGGCTTCAGAAGACGGGGCTTCCGCAAAAGAGACGGTGAAAAAGGAAAAAGAGAAGAAGGAGGCGGAAGAAAAAAAGGCGTCAGAGGAGAAGAAAGAAGCGAAGGAAGAGAAGGAGAAAGATCTGCCGGAACAGTACATGCCTGATGGCTTTACCCCATACGGCAGCTATGTGCTGGTTTATGATTCGGGCTATGAGGTGAAGACCCGCTATTCTGCGGCAGGACTTACATATTATTATGAAAGTGAAGAGTTCCAGTTCAGGCTCAACAAGGATCTGCCGGATGTGAAACGGGAAGTGGCACATATTCTTTTTAACACAGCGGCGCCCATGGATCCGGGCAATACAGAAGGCGAGAAATTCCCCTATGAGGAATCTTACATCATTTATATTTCCCTGGATGACGGCAGCTACTATGAGGTTGCCAAAGGAAGTCTTGACCTGGAAGGCAGAGTTTTTGTCAGGGATATCTTTGAGTCCTTCAGAGAAAAATGGGAGGGCGCTTTTTAAACAGGCCTTTCTGTCGAAATAGCGGCTGCATAAAGGGAAAAAAGATAATTCTCTGAAACAGATATAAAAACAGCCGTAAACAACTGTAAAAAGCTGAATTCAGCTGAATTCATAACAGAAACCATTTTACAATCGGGCAGGCATGGTGCTATAATTGCACAGTGTCTGCTCTTTGCATGTGACTGTGAGAACATGCACAAGAACCGCGTATATGCCGGAAGAGGTTCCTGCAGAAGGATAATCTCTGCAGGAGATATACCGATATCCCGGCGCGGCCGGGAGCAGCACACAGAGTGTATTCAGTTGGAGGAGTTGTTAGAATGAAGAAATCTAGAGCGGTCATATCCCTTCTGCTTGTGGCTGCCATCTCGGGTCTGATGGCATACACAGTTCTGATCGGATTTGGCAAAGGTCACAGAGGATCCTATCATAATATCAAGAAAGGTCTTGATCTGGCAGGCGGCGCAAGCATCACCTACCAGGCTGTCGGCGAGGAACCCCCGTCACAGGAGGACCTGAATGATACCAAGTATAAGCTGCAGCGCCGTGTTGACCAGTACAGCACAGAAGCACAGGTTTATACTGAAGGTACAGACCGTCTGAATATTGAAATTCCCGGTATCTCCGGTGTTGCGGAGACCAACCAGATCCTGGAAGATCTCGGACGTCCCGGTTCACTGTACTTTATCCGTCAGACAGATGATGCAGGAAACCAGAATTATCAGCTCGGTGTCACCGAGAACGGCGGTGTGGAGTATGTACTGACCAAGGAACTCGACCAGATCATTGCCGACGGAGACGCTGTTGTCACCGGTACCCAGGTGACAGACGCCAAAGCGGGCTATCAGCAGGATGATATGGGCAACAAGGAAATCGTTGTTTCCCTTACTTTTGATGACACAGGCCGCGAGGCATTTGCCAAAGCAACGACCAAGGCTTTTTCCGCGGGCGAGACCATCGGTATTTATTATGACGGACACTTTATCAGTGTTCCCTCTGTACAGGCTGCCATCACAGACGGCCGCGCAGTCATTACAGGCGAGAGCACGATCGAGGATGCAGAGAATCTGGCTTCCACGATCCGTATCGGTGGACTGAAGGTCGAGCTGGAGCGTCTGCGCTCCCAGATCGTCGGTGCACAGCTGGGTCAGGATGCGATCCGTACCAGCAAATTTGCCGGTCTGATCGGTTTCTGCCTGGTAGCTCTGCTGATGATCATCGTCTATCTGCTGCCCGGATTTACCGCTGTGCTTGCCCTGATCATATATATTTTGATGATGGCGATCGTCCTCAACGGCTTTGATATCACACTGACACTGCCCGGTATCGCGGGTATCCTTCTTTCCATCGGTATGGCAGTCGACGCCAACGTTATTATCTTCGCGCGTGTTCGTGAGGAACTGGCAAACGGCATCGGAGTCAAAACTGCGATCAGGAACGGATACAGCAAGGCACTTTCTGCCATTATCGACGGTAACGTGACTACGCTGATCGCGGCAGCCGTTCTGGCTGTTCTCGGTTCCGGTACAGTCAAGGGCTTTGCCTACACGCTGGCAATCGGTATCGTTCTTTCCATGATCACCTCCCTGTTCGTGACCAGACTCCTGATGAACATTTTCTACGGACTCGGTCTGACAGACAAAAAACTTTACGGCATCGGAAAGAAGAGAACACCTATCAAATTCGTCGAGAAGAGAAAGGTCTTCTTTGCGATCTCCATAGCTCTTGTATTGTCCGGCTTTGTCGCCATGGGCGTCTTCCGTGCCACCCAGGGCAATGCGCTCAACTACAGCCTGGACTTTGTAGGCGGCACATCCACAAGTGTCAGCTTCAATGAAGATATGAGCCTGGAGAAGATCGAGAGCGAAGTCATTCCGATCTTCACGGAAGTTACCGGTGACAATAACGTACAGATCCAGAAGGTCGCAGGCAGCAATGAAGTGATCTTCAAGTCGGTAGTCCTCGACACCGACAAGAGCACGGAGCTGTCCAACCAGCTGGTGGAGAAGTTCGCTGTTGACAAGGACAGCATCACGTCCGAAACCATCAGTTCTACGATCAGTGATGAGATGAAGCGCGACGCTCTGATCGCAGTGGCTGTGGCACTGGTCCTCATGCTGCTCTATATCTGGTTCCGATTCAAGGATCTGCGTTTCGGCGCATCCTCTGTCATCTGCCTGGCCCACGATGTCCTGGTCGTACTTGCCTTCTATGCCTTTGTACGTATCAGTGTCGGCAGCACCTTTATCGCCTGCATGCTGACCATCGTCGGTTATTCCATCAACGCGACCATCGTTATCTTTGACCGCGTGCGTGAGAACCTGCGTCAGAGAAGCAGACAGCAGACGCTTGAGGAAGTCGTCAATGAGAGTATCACCGATACACTGTCCAGAAGTATCTTTACTTCCCTGACAACCTTCTTCATGGTATTCGCGCTGTTCATCTTCGGCGTTTCAAGTGTCAAGGAGTTTGCCCTTCCGATCATGATCGGTATCATCTGCGGTGCCTACTCCTCCATCTGCCTTGCGGGCTCCATCTGGTATGTGATGCGCAAAAAGGCTGACGACGCTGCCCGTGCCGGCATCGATTCCAAAAAGTCAGGCAAGGGTACAGACTCTGACAAGGGTTCCGGCAGTAAGTCCGGTAAGAAGAAAAACGATTATTCCAACCTCTCCAAGAAGGAGCGCAAAGAGCGCCGCCGCAAGGAAGAAGAGGCAAAAAACAAGGCCAAGATCACGGTCTGATGCCTGGAGAAAGCGTATGCCGCTGCTTAGGGGGCGGCATGTTAGCAAGGATGAAAGACAGCAAAAGAAAGCTGTACTGATCCGTATATAGTTCCCGGATTAACGGCAGGGAGGATGTAACTGCATCCTCCCTGTTCCTGACTCTATTGATGAAGGCAGTAAAGGCCGGCCGCGCCAGGAAAAAGAGTATCAGTCCGTAAGACTTAGGAAGAAAACCTGTACACAGGCGATGTTCCCGGATTTGCGAGGATGTTATGGCTAAGTGGATGGTGTATCAGAAAAAAGAAAATTTCCGCGCGATCGCAGATGCCTGCGGAATCTCGCAGGTACTGGCCCGGCTGATCCGGAACCGCGATGTGATCGGAATCGATGAGACGCGCCGCTTTTTGTACGGCACCTTGTCGGACCTGCATGATCCCCGGCTTCTGCCGGATATGGAAAAGGCAGTTTCTCTTCTGGGGGATAAAATCCGCCGGGGGGCAGCAGTCCGCGTGATCGGCGACTATGATGTCGACGGGATCTGTGCCTCTTATATACTGATGCATGCCCTGGGCATATGCGGGGCGCAGGCGGATGTGGTCCTTCCGGACCGGGTCCGGGACGGATACGGCATGAATCCCCAGATGGCGGAGGACGCGGCACAGGACGGGATCGGCGTGATACTGACCTGTGACAACGGGATTGCCGCAACTGAGGCGGTTCGTGCCGCAAAAGATGCAGGCATCTGCGTTGTCGTAACCGACCACCATGAAGTCCCTTTTGAAGAAGGGGAGGATGGTGTCAGAAAATATCTGCTGCCGCCCGCAGATGCGGTGGTTGATCCCAAAGTCCGGGATTCACGGACCGGCGAAATGGAATATCCTTTTCCGGATATCTGCGGAGCAGTCGTTGCCTGGAAGCTTGCAGGCCTTTTGATGGAGGATCTTGCGCCTGCCCGAAAGGATGACGTGCTCGGGGACCTTCTGCCTTTCTGTGCGCTTGCAACAGTCTGTGATGTCATGCCCCTGCAGGATGAAAACAGGATCCTGGTCCGGGAGGGGCTGCGGCGTGCCGTGCATACGACAAACACAGGGCTTCGAAG